>VBCS01000092.1 GCA_005888955.1 Betaproteobacteria bacterium | reverse complement strand
ATGTCTCGGTAAAGCTGATCGTCCGAGAGTCGACGGGACCCGCGTTCGCGTAGACAGTAATCGACTTCTCCTGCTTATCCGCGAATGCGCGTAGGTGATGGTGACTCAGGTTATGAATGTTTCACGTGGAACCGAAGCCCCTTGTTTCACGTGAAACACTAGCCCCTTAATCCGCGCAAGCCTTCTGCCAGGACGCGCTTTGCCGTATCATCGGCGCTCGTTTCGGCGGGCAGCTTTCGAGGCAAACCCATGCAGTTTCCCATGCGTTTTGACGTCATTGTCGTCGGCGGCGGTCATGCCGGCACGGAGGCCGCGCTCGCCGCGGCCCGCATAGGATGCCGTACGCTTCTGCTCACGCACAACATCGAGACGCTGGGCCAGATGTCGTGCAACCCCTCGATCGGGGGCATCGGAAAGGGCCATCTGGTCAAGGAGATCGACGCGCTCGGGGGCGCGATGGCGCTCGCTGCCGATGAGGCGGGCATCCAATTCCGCATCTTGAATTCGAGCAAGGGAGCCGCGGTGCGGGCGACGCGCGCCCAGGCGGACCGGGTGCTCTACAAGCAGGCGATTCGCTCGCGGCTCGAAAACCAGGCGAACCTTACGCTGTTCCAGCAGCCGGTCGATGATCTGACCCTCGCGGGTGACCGCGTCACGGGCGTCTTGACGCAAATCGGCATTCGCTTCGAGTCCGAAGCGGTCGTGCTCACGACCGGTACGTTCCTGTCCGGCCTGATCCATGTAGGCCTTGAGCATTACGAGGCCGGGCGCGCCGGCGACCCTGCAGCCAAGACGCTGGCAGCGCGGCTGCGCGAGCTCAAGCTGCCCGTGGGACGGCTCAAGACCGGTACGCCGCCGCGCCTCGACGGCCGGACGATCGACTTTTCCGCTCTGGAGGTCCAACCGGGCGACGATCCGGCGCCGGTGTTCTCGTTTCTCGGCGAGCGGTCGATGCACCCACGGCAGCTTCCATGCTGGATCACGCATACCAATGAGCGCACCCATGAAGTCATCCGCGGAGGGCTCGGTCGTTCGCCGCTGTACACGGGCGTGATCAAGGGCATCGGTCCGCGCTATTGTCCCTCGATCGAGGATAAGGTCGTGCGCTTTGCCGAACGCAAGAGTCACCAGATCTTCCTCGAGCCGGAAGGCCTCGCGACCAACGAGATCTATCCGAACGGCATCTCGACGTCATTGCCTTTCGATGTGCAGCTCGAGCTGGTGCGCTCGATGCGGGGCTGCGAGCATGCGCATATCCTGCGTCCGGGGTACTCGATCGAATACGACTACTTCGATCCGCATGCGCTCAAGGCCACGCTGGAGACGAAAGCGATCCGGGGGCTTTTTTTCGCCGGCCAGATCAACGGCACGACCGGCTATGAGGAGGCGGCAGCGCAGGGCATTCTTGCCGGGATCAACGCGGCCCGCTTGGTTCGTGCGGAGGACGGTTGGTCGCCGCGCCGCGACCAAGGCTACCTCGGGGTGCCGGTCGACGATCTGACCCTCGCGGGTGACCGCGTCACGGGCGTCTTGACGCAAATCGGCATTCGCTTCGAGTCCGAAGCGGTCGTGCTCACGACCGGTACGTTCCTGTCCGGCCTGATCCATGTAGGCCTTGAGCATTACGAGGCCGGGCGCGCCGGCGACCCTGCAGCCAAGACGCTGGCAGCGCGGCTGCGCGAGCTCAAGCTGCCCGTGGGACGGCTCAAGACCGGTACGCCGCCGCGCCTCGACGGCCGGACGATCGACTTTTCCGCTCTGGAGGTCCAACCGGGCGACGATCCGGCGCCGGTGTTCTCGTTTCTCGGCGAGCGGTCGATGCACCCACGGCAGCTTCCATGCTGGATCACGCATACCAATGAGCGCACCCATGAAGTCATCCGCGGAGGGCTCGGTCGTTCGCCGCTGTACACGGGCGTGATCAAGGGCATCGGTCCGCGCTATTGTCCCTCGATCGAGGATAAGGTCGTGCGCTTTGCCGAACGCAAGAGTCACCAGATCTTCCTCGAGCCGGAAGGCCTCGCGACCAACGAGATCTATCCGAACGGCATCTCGACGTCATTGCCTTTCGATGTGCAGCTCGAGCTGGTGCGCTCGATGCGGGGCTGCGAGCATGCGCATATCCTGCGTCCGGGGTACTCGATCGAATACGACTACTTCGATCCGCATGCGCTCAAGGCCACGCTGGAGACGAAAGCGATCCGGGGGCTTTTTTTCGCCGGCCAGATCAACGGCACGACCGGCTATGAGGAGGCGGCAGCGCAGGGCATTCTTGCCGGGATCAACGCGGCCCGCTTGGTTCGTGCGGAGGACGGTTGGTCGCCGCGCCGCGACCAAGGCTACCTCGGGGTACTCGTCGACGATCTCGTCACCCGCGGCGTGAGCGAGCCCTATCGGATGTTCACGAGCCGTGCCGAATATCGCTTGCAGCTGCGCGAGGACAATGCTGACCTGCGCCTGACCGAAGTCGGCCGAAATCTGGGTTGCGTCGACGACGCGCGCTGGGACGCGTTTTGCCGCAAGCGCGACGCGGTTCACCGCGAGCTCGAGCACCTGAAGTCGACGTGGATCGACCCGCGGCGCGTCGAACGCGCCGATGCGGAGCGCGTCCTGGGCCAAGCCCTCGAGCGCGAGACGACGCTCGCCGATCTGTTGCGTCGGCCGGGCGTATCGTACGCGAACCTGATGACGCTGCCCGGCGCGGGCGTCGCAGCCGCCGATGCCGCAGTCGCGGACCAGGTCGAAATCGCGACCAAGTATGCCGGGTACATCGAAAGGCAAAAAGACGAAATCGCACGGGCGGCGGCGCAGGAGAACCAGACCCTTCCCGGCGATCTCGACTACCGCACGGTGCGCGGTCTTTCGGTCGAAGTGCAACAGAGGCTCAATCAACACCGGCCCGAGACGCTCGGACAAGCGGCGCGCATCTCGGGCATCACGCCGGCCGCGATCTCGTTGTTGCTGGTGCATCTCAAGCGAGGATTCAAGGACGCACTGCCGGCTCAGGAAAAACTGACCGCATGATGCTCGCTCAGGCGCTCGCCGGAGGCGTCGCCGCGCTCGGCCTCGACGTCGATGCGGCCGCGCAGACGGCACAACCTGACCGCGATTCGCGAGCCCCAGCGCGTCGTTACGTACCATCTGCTCGATGCGCTGGCGACGGTGCCGCATTTGCCGGATGCCGCGTCACTGCGGCTGATCGATGTGGGCAGTGGCGGTGGCTTGCCCGGGGTTCCGCTCGCGATCGTCCGGCCGCAGTGGCGAGTCACCTTGCTCGACAGCAATCGCAAGAAGGCAGCGTTTCTGCGCCAGGCCGCCGCCGAGTTGGCGCTTGCAAATGTCGCGGTTGCCGCGATGCGAGCCGAGGAGCACGTGCCGGAAGCGCCATTCGATGTGGCGATTAGTCGGGCATTTGCCGATCTCACTCAGTTCGCGGCGGCTGCACGCCACCTCGTTCGGCCGCACGGCTGGTTGCTCGCGATGAAAGGCGTCTACCCTCGCGAAGAGCTTAAAGCGCTGCCGTCTGTCTTCCGGGTGGTCGCGGTGCCGGCGATGAACGTACCCGGACTCGAAGGCGAGCGGCACCTCGTGATCATGCAAGCGATGACTGAAAGCCGCGTGGCGTGACCAAGATCATCGCGGTCGCCAACCAGAAGGGCGGCGTTGGCAAGACGACGACCAGCGTCAATCTCGCAGCGAGCCTGGTCGCGATGAAGCGCCGCGTGCTCCTGGTCGACCTGGATCCGCAGGGCAACGCAACGATGGGTGCCGGTGTCGATAAGCGAGCGCTTACTGTTACGGTATATCAAGTCCTGCTTGGGGAAAAGAAAATCATCGACGTTCGTATTACCTCGCCTTCAGGAGGCTTCGACCTGGTTCCGTCAAATCGCGAGCTCGCCGGCGCGGAGATCGAGCTGGTCGATCTGCCCGAACGCGAGATGCGCTTGAAAGACGCGCTCGCCGAAGCGCTGTCGCAGATTCGAGTCGCGATCTCGGAAGTTGCCAACGACTACGATTTCATCCTCCTGGACTGTCCGCCTTCGCTGTCGCTGCTCACGCTCAACGGCTTGTGCGCCGCGGATAGCGTGTTGATTCCGATGCAGTGCGAGTATTACGCGCTCGAGGGCCTGTCCGACCTGGTGCAGACCATCCGCCGCGTACGCGCGCATCTGAATCAAAAGCTCGAAATCGAGGGATTGCTACGGACAATGTACGATCCACGCAACACGCTTGCGCTCAACGTGTCGGCCGATTTGCAAAAGCACTTCGGTGACAAACTCTACCGTACAGTGATCCCGCGCAATGTCCGCCTCGCCGAGGCGCCGAGCTACGGCATTCCGGCGCTGCACCTCGACAAGACCTCGAAAGGCGCGCAGGCGTATCTCGCGCTGGCCGGCGAGATGCTCCGCCGCGAAGAAGCGGCGGGCGCGCCGACATTCACAAGTGCAATAGGTGTCGCCGATGGCTAAGCTCAAGGGACTCGGTCGCGGGCTGGACGCGCTGTTGTTGGGGTCGGATGCCGAAACGGCAACCGATGCGCTGAAATCGCTCCCCATCGACCGCATTCGTTCCGGCCGCTACCAGCCGCGCACGCGCATGGACGATGCCTCGCTCGCCGAACTCTCCGAGTCGATCAAGGTTCAGGGCGTCGTGCAGCCGATCCTGGTGCGTCCTGTCGATGGCGGGCGGTACGAAATCGTCGCCGGTGAGCGGCGGTGGCGCGCCGCGCAGCGCGCAGGACTGAAGGAGATCCCGGCGCTCATCCGGGCGGTGCCCGATCAGGCCGCCCTTGCGCTCGCGCTGGTCGAGAACATCCAGCGCGAGGATTTGAATCCGCTCGAGGAAGCGCAGGGCATCAAGCGCCTGATCGAAGAGTTCGGGCTGACTCATGAAGCTGCGGCGCAAGCCGTCGGTCGTTCGCGCAGCGCGGTTACGAACCTACTCAGGCTCACGCAGCTCACGCAGCCGGTTCAGGCTCTGGTGCTGGCCGACAAGCTCGACATGGGGCATGCGCGGGCGCTGCTCGCGTTGCCGCCGGCGCAGCAGACGATTGCCGCGGCGAAGGTCGCCGCCGAAGGGCTGTCGGTGCGCGACGCGGAGCGGCTTGCGCACGCGCTGCGGCATCCGGAAAAACGCAAGGCGAAACGCGGGGCGCGTCGGGGCGCCAACGGCGACCTCGCGCGGCTGGAAACCGAGCTCGCCGAAGCGCTGGGTGCGAGCGTGCGAATCGAGCCGACCCGCAAGGGCGCCGGCCGCCTCGTGATCCGGTATTCGAGCCTCGATCAGCTCGACGGCATATTGAGGAAACTGCGGTAGCGGCCTCCTTGTATCGCTCCGTGCAAATGAAGTGTCGGCGTGTCGGCCGCCTGCGGCGACTCGCGGACGCTCGATCCCCGCTCACACTGCTCGCGGGTCGATTGGCGACTCGCTGTTCGCGCCGCTAGCCGAGCTGGGAGAG
>VBCS01000457.1 GCA_005888955.1 Betaproteobacteria bacterium | reverse complement strand
GCGTTCGAGTCGAAATGTCTCGCGTGTCACTCGATCGGTGGCGGCGACAAGCTGGGACCGGATCTCTACGGCGTGTCCAAGCGGCGCCACGATGCATGGCTCACAAAATGGCTCAAGTCGCCCGAGCAAATGCTGCAAAGCGACGCCGACGCCAAGACCATGCTCGACAAGTACAAGCTGCCCATGCCGAATCAGAATCTGGCGGACGAAGAAATTCGGGCGTTCATCACCTACTTCAAATGGGCGGACAAGAATCTCCAGCTGCAGGGCAAGGAACAGCCTCAGCCTGCAGTGCCCGGGGCAACGCTGCCGCCGAACAAGACTCTGTCCGGCTTGCCCGGCGAGGTGAATCCATCGGAAGGCGCCGCGTCGAGCGCCGGAAAGGGGAGGGGAAAGCCATGAAGCACCTGCTGGCGACAATCGTGATCGCGGTTGCGACAGGCGCCCCGGCCCCAAGCCGGGCCTGCGGCGCATGTGACGAAGACAAGGTTGCGGCAACCTACGATCACACGGTCATCGCCGCCGCGATGGCTAGGCACGAGCGTGTCGTTTTCGTCGCCGTCGACGGACCCGTCAGCGGCGAAAAGCTCGCCGCGCGAATCGCGGCCGCCGCGGTCAGGATACGCGGCATTCAAAGAGGCACCTTGCGAACTTCGGTTTCTCCGCCGGCGTTTTCGTTTGCGCTCGACGCTGCGCATAAGCCGGGCGCCGCCGTGGCCCGCTTTCGCGAAGCCGTCGGCGATCTGCCTGCTCAATTGACTCTTGTACGCGTCATGCGCAACGGAGAATTGATCGATCCGCGGTAGAGAGCGAATTCATGCGGCGGTGACGCCGCCGTCAACCGCGACGATCTGGCCGGTGATGAAAGCGCCCGCGTCGGAAGCGAAGAGCGCGACCAGTCCCTTCAGATCCTCGGGACCGCCGACACGCTTCAGCGGCGCGCTCTCGATGATCTCGGCGCCGGCTGTCTCCATGACACCTTTGGTCATCTTGGTTAGGAAGAAGCCGGGCGCGATCGCGTTCACGTTAATGTCGAACTGCGCCCACTCGACCGCGAGCGAGCGGGTGAAGCTGACCACGCCGCCTTTGGTCGTGTTGTAGGCGAGCGTGGGCGCGCGGCCCGGTTCGCCGCCGCCGACCAGGCCGAGGATCGAGGCGATGTTGATGATCTTGCCGCGCCGGCGCGGAACCATGCAGCGCCGACCGACTTCCTGCGTGATCACGAACATCGCCGTCAGGTTGAGCGCGACGACCTTGTTCCACGCCTCGAGCGGGTGCTCGAGCGTCGCTGCGCCCCAGGTCGTGCCGGCGTTGTTGACGAGGATGTCGATCGGTCCCAACGCCGCGACGGCGCGCTCGACCATGGGCGGGATCGCGGCCGGGTTCGACATGTCGCAGGCCAGGGGCACGGCCTCGACGCCGACGTGCGACTTCAGATGTACCCGGGCTTCCTCGAGCTCGTCGGCCTTGCGCGCCACGAGCGCGACCCGCGCGCCCAGCTCGCCCAGCGCCTCGGCGATCTGCAGCCCGAGGCCGCGCGAGCCGCCGGTGACAAGCGCGGTTCTGCCGCCTATATCGAAAAGTTGCTTCACGCCCATCGTGATCTCCTTGCGCTCTTGGGCAAGCGCCGTTTACACCTCCAGCCAATCCCGGCGCACCTGGTCGTTGGCGCGCAATGCCGGCGGCGATCCTTCGAACACGACGCGTCCGTGCCCCATGACGTAGACGCGCTGCGAAATCGCGAGCGCGATAGTGAGCTTCTGCTCGATCAACAGGATAGCGGTGCCGCGCTGCGCGATTGCCTCCAGCAACTCGCGCACGAGCGCGAGCAGCATCGGCGCGAGTCCCTCGGTCGGCTCGTCGACCATGATGAGATCGGGGTCGCCCATCAGCGTGCGGCAGATCGTGAGCATTTGCTGCTCGCCGCCGGAAAGGACCTCGCCCGGTGCATCGGCGCGTTCGCGCAGCAACGGAAACATCGCCAGCATCTCGTCCAGCGTCCAGCGGCCGTTCTGCCGCGCGGACTTCATGCCGAGGAGCAGGTTCTCACGCACGGTGAGGCCGGGAAAGATCTCGCGATCCTCGGGAACGTAGCCTACGCCGCGCAGCGCGATCTCGTGCGCCTTGAGGCCGTCGATGCGCTCGCCCTTGAAGCGGATCGAGCCGACCGGAGGCACCAGGCCCATGATAGTTCGGACCGTCGTCGAGCGGCCGGCGCCGTTTCTGCCCAACAGGCTGATGATCTCGCCCTGGCCGACGTGGAACGACACACCCTGCAAGATATGACTCTTGCCGTAATAGGCGTGCAGATCTTCGACGTCAAGCATCCGCCGCACTCCCCAGATACGCGCTTTGCACCGCTTCGTTGCGTCGAATGCGCGAAGGTATGTCGGTGGCGATGATCTCGCCGTAGACGAGCACGGAAATCCGGTCCGCGAGATTGAAGACCACGCCCATGTCGTGCTCGACCATCAAGAGCGTCCTGCCCTGCGAAACAACGCGAATCAGCGCCACCGCATTATCGGCCTCGGCGCGGCTCATGCCGGCCGTCGGCTCGTCGAGCAGGATGACTCTCGCATCGCCGGCGATGGTGATGCCGATTTCCAGTGCGCGCTGCTCCGCATACGTGAGCACACCCGCCGGCGCGTCGCGGCGCGTGGTCAAGCGGATCTGCTCGAGAATCCGGTCCGTGCGCTCGCGGGCGTCGCGCAGCTTGTCGACGCCGCGCCAGAAACAGTACTTGTAGCCGAGCGACCAGAGAACGCTGCAGCGGATATTCTCGTAGACCGAAAGCCGCGGAAAGATGTTCGTGATCTGGAAGCTGCGGGCAAGACCGCGGCGGTTGATCTCGTGCGGCGCGAGCGCCGCGATCTTCTCGCCGCAGAGCACGATCGAGCCGCTGGTGGGCGCGAAACGGCCGCTGATCAAATTGAACAAGGTCGACTTCCCCCCGCCGTTGGGGCCGATGATGGCATGGCGCTCGCCCTCGTGCACGTCGAGCGAGACGCCGCGGATGACCGGCGTCGCACCGAAGCTCTTCCGGATGTCGCGCAATTCCAGCGCCGGTGGCGTTCGTTCGCTTGCAGATGCTTCGGGCTTCACGTTCATCGCCGTTGCGCCGTCATGTTCACCGCTCCGGCTTCGTCGGTGGCGCGATTCCACGCGACTGCCACGATCGGCCAGGTCTTGCGAAACACAAAGAAGCCGCCGGCGAGCAGCGCGATGGCTGTTATCCACGGCCACGGGCTAGCCGCGTCCACCGTGATCCAGAAGATCCGCATACGCGTTCCCAGCTCCGGTTGCGTCGAAACGCGGTAGCTCATCTCGATAAGTATTACTGCGCCAATACCCATGAAGACGGCGGGCACGAGCGCGATCGCGTAGGCGCGCAGCACCCGCCAGAACGCTTTCGTATGAACGATGGAGCCGTGCATCATGATCAAGCCCGCGAGACCGGACGGGGCGAATAGGATGGTCACCAAGAAGAACAGGCCGAGATAGAGGAGCCATGCCGAGGTGTAGCCGCTCAAGCTGACCTGCAGCCAGGTCAGGATGAGGGCGCCGATTACGGGCCCGACAAAGTGACCCACGCCGCCGATATAGGTCATCAGCAGTACGGTACCCGAGCGAAGCGCGCTTACGGAGTCGGCCGCCACGATTTCGTAGTTGATCGCGTGCAGGCCGCCGGCGAGCCCTGCAAACAGGCCGGCGACGGAGAACGCAAACAAGCGCACGCGCTGCGTGTTGTAACCGACGAACGCGGCGCGCTCCGGATTGTCGCGGACCGCGTTGCACATGCGGCCGACCGGTGTGCGAATGAACGCGCGCATCAGCATCGCCGCGATCAGCGCCCACACCGCGATGACGTAATAGACCTGCAGCTGCGAGCCGAAATCGAGCCCGAAAAGGGCCGGGCCTCGCGTCCGGCTGGCGGTGATGCCCTCCTCGCCTCCGAAATACCCCGGCAGCATGAACGTGGCGGCATAGACCAGCTCCCCGATGCCCAGCGTGATCAACGCGAAGATCGTGCCCGCCCTTCGCGTCGTTACGGAGCCGAACAGAATGCCGAACAGCAGGCCCGCGGCAGCTCCGGCGAGCGGGACCAGCGGAATGGGAAGCGGCAGTCCGTGGTTGATCACTCGCATGAAATGGATCGCGGCGTAGCCGCCGAGACCGAAGTAAACAGCATGTCCGAATGAAAGCAGGCCCGTCTGTCCGAGCAAGACGTTGAACGACAGCGCGAACACCGCCGCAATGCCCATCTGACTCAGCAGTGAGCGGCCAAAGTCGGAATTCAACCCCGGGACATGCGGCAGCGCCAGCAGCACCAGCGAGGCCGCCAACCATTGCTTGTGGCGGTTCGCCCAATTCATGGCGACACCCGCGAACACTGTCGCAGGCGCGGCAACCTCACGGCTCCCGCTCATACGTCGCGCTTGCCCATCAAGCCCCTCGGCCGCACGATGAGCATCAGCACCAGCAGCAGGTAGGGAACGATGGGCGCTGCCGTCGCGACCTTGATCGCGTAGAAGTCATACAGCGGTGAGCTCCGGGTGACGGCGAGGCCCGATGCGCGCACTAGGTCCAGCAACGAATAATCCACGG
>VBCS01000089.1 GCA_005888955.1 Betaproteobacteria bacterium | reverse complement strand
ACCGTGCCCGTCGACATGTCTGCAGTCGACCGCATCGATTTCGTATGCGCCGGAGCACTGCTTAACGTGATCATTCGTGCCGAGGGGCAGCGCAAGACCGTGCAGATCGCCGGCGCCACGCCGATCATCCGCGCGCTGTTGCTGCTGATCGGCATCTCGCCGCGCCACTTCATCAAGAAGCCCCAATAATTGCGGCGGTTGCGCACTTTTCATCGACGGCGCACCGCGTTGAACCGGACGCGCCGCGCGAATCTGGTAGCGTAGTTGAAGCGAATCGATGCACGGCGCGCCGGTTAACGCGGGGCACGAAGTGCTCGATTGCGCGCCGGTTAACTCGGGCACGACCCGCTAAAGCACAAGCGCCGGTTAACGCGATCAACGAAATCCTCCAAATCCCCCGGCGATGAAATGACGGACGATTTTCACGCGACGACCATACTCTCCGTGCGCCGCGGCGCGTCGGTCGCGCTCGGCGGCGACGGGCAGGTGACACTCGGCAACGTCGTGATCAAGGCGACTGCACGCAAAGTGCGTCGCCTCTACAGCGATCGTGTGCTGGCCGGTTTTGCGGGGGCGACCGCCGATGCGTTCACCTTGTTCGAGCGCTTCGAGGCCAAGCTCGACAAGCATCAAGGTCAGCTGCAACGGGCCGCCGTCGAGCTCGCCAAGGACTGGCGTTCCGACCGTATTCTGCGCCGGCTGGAAGCGATGCTCGCGGTCGCCGATGCCAGCACGTCGCTCGTCATCACCGGCTCGGGCGACGTGCTCGAGCCCGAGCACGGTATTGTCGCGATCGGATCCGGCGGCGCCTACGCGCAGGCTGCGGCACGTGCGCTGCTCGAGCACACCGAACTGTCGGCCGAAGCAATCGTGAAGGAAGCGCTGACGATCGCCGGTGAGCTATGCATCTATACCAACCAGAATCATTTCATCGAAGTGCTATGAACACTGCCCGGTCTGATTACGACGTCGTCATCCTGGGCGCGGGATTGGTCGGCATGGCGCTCGCGTTCGCCCTTGCCCGTCATGGGTTCGCTGTCGCACTGCTGGAACGAAGCGCGCTCGCGGCCTTCGAGGGTCCGGCCGGCGCCGAAGATTGGGATCAGCGCGTCTACGCCGTCAGTCCCGGCAGCGCCGAGTTTCTGCGCGGCCTCGGCGCGTGGCAGCGGCTCGCAGCGGATCGAATTGCGCCGATTGAGTTGATGGACGTGCACGGCGACGGCGGTGGCGCGATCGCATTTTCCGCCTACGAGCTGGGCGAGCGCGCGCTCGCCTGGATCGTCGAGAACCGCGCGCTCGCGGGGGCGCTGGTCGAGATCGTGCGCACTACCGCGCACCTCGACGTGCTTGCTCCCTGCGAGCCGACGACGGTCGCGTGGAGCGCCGACGCCGCCCGGGTCACGCTGGCCGACGGCCGCAGCTTGTCTGCGCGCCTCGTCGTGGGCGCAGACGGCGTGCGTTCATGGGTCCGTCGCGAAGCGGCAATCGCGCGCGAGCCGCAGTCCTACGGGCAGACGGCGATTGTCGCCAACTTCGCCGCCGAGCGGGCGCATCGCGGACGTGCGTTCCAGTGGTTTGTCGAAGGCGCAGGCGTGCTCGCGTGGCTGCCGCTGCCCGGACGGCGAATCTCGATCGTGTGGTCGGCGCCCGACGCCCTTGCGCAGGAGCTTCTCGCGCTCGACGCCGCGACCTTGAGTGCACGCGTCGGAGCCGCGGGCGGCGCGGTTCTGGGCGAGTTGACGCTGATCACGCCGCCGGCCGCGTTCCCGTTGTACTTCCTGAGGCTCTCCTCGGTGATAGGGCACAGGCTGGCGCTCGTCGGCGATGCGGCACACGGCGTGCACCCGCTCGCCGGGCAGGGTGTCAATCTGGGCTTCGGAGACGCGGCGACGTTGGCCGAGGTGCTAGGCGCACGCGGGCCGGTCGCGGATGCTGGCGCGCCGATCCTCCTGGAGCGCTATGCACGCAAGCGCGCACTGCCCGTGCTGTCGATGCAAATCGTGACCGACGGCCTGGTGCGTCTGTTCGCGCCACCGGCGCTCAAGTTGCTGCGCAATCGCGGGATGCGCTTCGTCGGGAGCCTCGCAACCGTCCGGCGACTGTTGGCGCAACCGGCGCTGCGTTAAACTGTCGCCCCGACCGCGATTCTCCGGAGCCTTCGATGCGAATATCGTTTGTTCACCTGGCGCTGGCCGCGCTGATCCTGGCGCTGCCGCCGGCGACCGCGGCGCAGGACGCCAAGCCTAATGCCCCCAGAGACGCGCCTACCAAGGAGGCCGCCGCGGTAAAGAAGCTGCTCGAGGAAAAATTTCCCGGCGCAGCCGTCACGAGCGTCTCCAAGTCGCCGTATTTCGGCCTGTACGAGGCGCAGTTCGACGACCGCATCGTCTATACCGACGCCAAGGTGACCTATGTGCTGGTCGGCGCGATCTACGACGCCAGCACCAAGCAGAATCTCACGGAGGCCCGGCAGCGGGAGCTCAACCGCGTCGCCTGGGACTCGCTGCCGCTGGACCTCGCGTTCAAGCGCGTGAAGGGCAAAGGCACGCGCAAGTTCGCCGTGTTCTCCGATCCCGACTGTCCGTTTTGCAAGCGCATCGAGAACGACCTCAAGCGGCTCGACGACGTTACGATCTATACTTTTCTCTTCCCCATCGACCAGCTGCATCCCGACGCGTCGCGCAAATCGGCGCTGATCTGGTGTGCCCCCGACCGCGCCAAGGCCTGGGACGCGTTCTTCGAGGGCGGCACGCTGCCCGACAACAAGGGCGAATGCGCGACGCCGATCAAGGACACGGCGCTTCTCGGCACCCGCCTGCGCGTGGCCGCGACGCCGACGCTGGTGTTCGCCGATGGGTCGGTGATGCCCGGCGCGCTGCCGCTGGCGCAGCTGGAGAGCGAGATCAACAAGGGCGAGGCGGAGGCGAAGAGATTGGCCGCGAAGAAGTAGCTTGGCGGCGATACTCGAGGGAGACGACATGGCCATTCTCGACTTCATCAGCAAACAGTTCATCGACATCATCGAATGGACCGATGACTCGCGCGATACGCTCTCCTTCAGGTTCCCCGATGAGGACAAGGAGATCAAGCGCGGCGCACAACTGCTCGTCCGCGAATCGCAGATCGCGCAGTTCGTCTATCTCGGCCAGTTCGGCGATACGTTCGGCCCCGGCAAGTACACGCTCACGACGGACAACATCCCGGTCCTCTCCGACCTCAAGGGCTGGAAATACGGGCTCGAGAGCCCGTTCAAGGCGGACGTGTATTACGTCGCCACGCGCCTGTTCACCGGTAACAAGTGGGGAACGGCGAACCCCGTCATGATGCGCGACCAGGATTTCGGCGTCGTGCGGCTGCGCGCCTTCGGGATCTACGACTTCAAGGTCGTCGATCCGAAGCTGTTCC
>VBCS01000007.1 GCA_005888955.1 Betaproteobacteria bacterium | reverse complement strand
GCTGCATCGTCCGCTCGAAGTCGTGGAAGCGGTCGAGTGAATTGAGCACGCCGCGGCGGATCGATCGGCCCGCGTTATTGACCAGATAGTCGCAGCCGCCGTGGTCCTTGAGCACTTTCGCGACCAGTGCGTCGCAGGACGCCATATCGGAGACATCGCAGGTGTAGATCCATGCCTTGCCGTCCGCGGCTTCGATCTCCTTCTTGGTATCGACGAGCTTTTCTTCGCCGCGGGCGACGAGCATGACCTTGGCGCCGGCTGTGGCGAGCTTGAGCGCGGCGGCCTTGCCGATCCCTGAGGATGCCCCCGTGACGACGACCACCTTGTCCCTGACGCGCCCGGCGAGGCTGCGGTCGATGAACAGATCGGGGTCGAGATGACGCTCCCAGTAGTCCCATAGATTGGCCGCGTAGGTGTCGAGGTGCGGCACCGCGATGCCCGAGCCCTTGAGGGCCTTGGTCGCCTCGCGGCTATCGTAGCGGGTCGGCCAGTTGACGAACTGGAATACGTCCTTCGGGATGCCCAGGTCCTTCAGCACGGCGCGAATCATGCGCTTGATCGGCGCGAGCGAACCGATCCCGTACAGGATCGGCGCGGGGATGAAGCCGAACATGCGCGCGTTGACGCGCATCGTCATCTGCGGCGCGTGTGCGGCCCTGGCAAAAATGTTGAGCACCTCGCCGATGCGGTGCGGATCGGGATCGGTAAGGTGGAAGCACTTGCCGTCCAGGCCCTTCTTGTGCGCGAGGAAATCCAGCGCGTCGGCGACGAAGTCGACCGGCACGATATTGATGCGCCCGCCCTCGATGCCGATCGTCGGCACCCAGGCCGGCAGCATCTCGCGCATCCTCTGAATCAGCTTGAAGAAGTAGTACGGACCGTCGATCTTGTCGATGTAACCGGTGCGCGAATGCCCGACGACGAACCCGGGCCGGTAGATCCGCCACGGCCGCTTGCATTCCTTGCGTACGATGCCTTCGGAATCGTGTTTGGTCCTGAAGTATGGGTGATCGAGCTCCTCGGCTTCCTCGAACATGTCCTCGCGAAACGTGCCTTCATAGAGACCGGCGGCGGCGATCGAGCTCACATCGTGGAAGCAGCCTGCCTGCACGGCTTGCGCGAACTCGACCACGTGCCGCGTGCCTTCGACGTTGGTCCGCTCCTGGTCTTCGGCGCTCGCCGTGAGATCGTAGATCGCGGCGAGGTGAAAGACGTGCTTGATCTTCCCGTTGATCTTTTTCAGATCGCCCTCGGCGACGCCGAGCAGCGGCTTGGCGAGATCGCCGACGACCGCGACCACCTGTTTCTCGCTCGCGCCCCACTCCTCGCGCAGTGTGGCGAGCTTCTTCTGCGAACCCTTGCGGACGAGGATGTAGATGGGTTCGCCGCGCTTCAACAGATTGGCGACCAGGAACCGACCGATAAAACCGGTGCCGCCGGTGACGAAGTAAGCCATCGCGATTTCTCCTCGATATTCTTGCGGCGGCCGCCGGCGAGCATCTCGCGGTCGCGGCCCGGGCCGGGCGTCGGAGCGGCCATGTGCAAAGCGGGCGTCCATTATACGGCGCCCTGCAGCCGTCTCGAGGCGGGCGGCGGGCTCCCTGTTTAGTATGATTGTTCTAGCGGTCGCGCTTACAATCCTTGCTTGATACGTCAAACGCTATCGCGGAGGAGAACGACGATGTTGAAGAGAGCAAGGGCCGAGCTCGGTTCGCAGCATACCGAGAAGGCGAAGGGATTGGCGCAGGCGGTACTCGACTCATCGCACCAGATCTGGCTTGCGGGCCTGGGTGCATTTGCCAAGGCGCAGCAAGGAGGCTCGAAAGTATTCGAGGGCTTGGTGAAACAGGGGGAGAGCCTCGAAGCAAAAACCCGCGACGTTGCTGCGCAAACAGCCAAAGCCGCGCGCGGCGCAGCAGAAGCCAAGGCGAAGGAAGTGCAGGCGATGGCCGGCGGCACCTGGGACAAACTCGAGCAGGTCTTCGAGAAACGCGTCGCCCGCGCTCTGGAACGCCTCGGTGTCTACTCGGCGTCCGACGTGAGGCAGCTGACGAAGCGGGTGGACGAGTTGTCCGAGGCAGTTAACGCGCTGCTCAAGGCGCAGGGCATCAGGCGCAGGCCACGCGCCTCGCCGGTCAAAAAGATGGTCAAAGGGGCGGTGAGGGGCGCGACGCGCACCGCGGCGCGAACGATGTCGACCGCGACCAATACCGCGGCGAAAGGCGTCTCGACCGCGACGAAAACGGCTCGGCAGACACTGCGGACCGCGAGCAAGGCGGCAAAGGCCGCGCTCAAGTGACGCAGTTGTCCAGGAGCGAAGCGCAAAGCGCGAACGCGATTGGATACAACCACGTTATCCCCGCGAAAGCGGGGATCCAGAGTCTTGCCAACGACACTGGATTCCCGCCTACGCGGGAATGACGCAAGCCGTTCGTGGGGCCGAATTCATTCGGCCCGCGGCCTCACAAAGGCCGGCGCGTGCGGATTAGTCGCACCTGCACGCTACTCCCGGTTCAGTCTCTCGACCTGCTTGATGTAGTTTTGCATCGCGTCGTCCTTGCTCATGCCTTTGAGCTTGGCCCAGGCGTCGTGCTTTGCTGCACCGACGAAGTCGAAGCCGCCCGGCCGGTCGCCCTTGGCGTCGCCATCGGTCGCCTGCTTGTAGTACGAGTAGAGCTTGAGCAGCGTCGCGTTGTCCGGACGCCTCTTGGTCTGCTTCGCCGCGATGGCGGCGGCTTCGAACTTTGCTTTGAGATCTTTGGGTGCGGCGGCCATGAGCTCCTCCTGACGACAGTTGCGCGGTGCCGCGCGTCGAGGTCGCGGCTTCTATGCTACTTTAGCGCGACCTGCGATCTGCCAGCAATCGGCCGCCATGTCTGACAAGAAGCGCGAAAGCATGTCCAGCGTCGACGTCGCCTGGCTGCGCATGGATCGGCCGAGCAATCTCATGGTGATCTGCGGCGTGCTCGCGATGGACGAGCGCATCCCGATGGAGCGCCTGCGCTCGACGGTCGCCTCGCGCTTTCTGCGCTATCCGCGCTTTCGTCAGCGGCCTGTAAACGCCGCGGGCGGTTACCACTGGCAGCGCGATGAAGATTTCAACCTCGCCCATCACGTCGTGAGGATCGAGTTGGCGCGCGGCGCAGGCGATGCCGAGCTGGAAGCGCTCGTGAGCGAGCTCGTCGGCACTGCGCTCGATCCCCTTCATCCACTGTGGCAGTTCCACCTGGTCGGCAACTACAAAGGCGGCAGCGCGGTCATCCTGCGCATCCACCATTGTTACGCCGACGGCATCGCGTTGATCCAGGTTCTGCTGTCGATGACCGATGCCGACCGCAAGGCTCGGCGCGCCGGACCGGTACCGGCGCCACCGACCAATCGCGGCGAGGCCGAAGACGATCCGCTCGCGCAACTGCTCGCACCTCTGGCCGGCATGCTCAAGGTCGCATCGACGGCAGGCTCGACGCTGATCGAGAAAGGTACGGAGCTCTGGCGCGATCCAAGCAAGGCCATCGTGTTGGTCGAACAGGGCGGCGCGCTCGCGGGCGAAATCGCCAAGCTGGTGCTGATGAGCGAAGATTCGGCCACGCGTTTCAAGGGCCAGCCCGGCGTCGCCAAGCGTGTCGCCTGGGCCGATCCGATCGCGCTCGACGAGGTCAAGGCGATCGGCAAGGTGCTCGGCTGTTCGGTCAATGACGTGCTGCTCTCGTCGGTCGCCGGCGCACTGCGCGCGTACCTGGTGCTTCGAGGCGAGGACGTGGGCGACATGATGATCCGCGCGCTGGTCCCGGTGAATCTCCGGCCGCCGGAAAAGGCCTACCGGCTCGGCAACAAGTTCGGGCTGGTGTTTCTCGACCTGCCGATCGGCATTGAGAATCCCGTCGCCCGTCTCTACGCGATACGCGCCAACATGAAGGAGCTCAAGGGGTCGTTTCAGCCCGTGATCGCGCTCGGCATCCTCGCGGCCATGGGCGCCGGGCCGCAAATCCTGCAGGAGCAACTGCTGGCGATGCTCGCCAAGAACGCGACCGCGGTGATGACCAACGTGCCGGGGCCGCAGCAGCCGCTCTACTTCGCAGGCGGGAAGATCGATCGACTCATGTTCTGGGTGCCTCAATCGGGCAATATCGGCATGGGCGTATCGATCATCACCTATGCGGGCGAAGTGCAGTTCGGGCTGATCACCGACCGCAGCCTTTGCCCCGATCCGGAGCACGTGATCGAGCGCTTCGCACCCGAGTTCGAGAAACTCGTTCTTGCGACCCTGATGGCACCCTGGCCGTGGCAGGAGCCGCCGACGGCAGCGTGGATTGAGCAGGCCGTGCTTGCGTAGGATACAAGCGTTCGATCATGCGTCAAAAGTAAGGGGAGCTGGTCGCTCCCCTTTTTCGCGTGGACGCCTCGCGGCGTCGTTTACTGGCCGCCGTTGTGGCTGTTCACACAGTCCCAATAGCTCGGTGGGCTAACGCTGTTGCACTTCTCGGCAGCCGCCGGATCAGCCATCGGCTGCGGTGCCGGTGCGATGATCACTACTTGGCCCTCGGTGACAACGGGTGCCTCAATTATTTCCACGGTTTGCGCACCCGCCGATGCGGCCACGCCCAAGGCAAGCGCCGAGAGCACGACGGTTAGTTTCATGCTTTGCATAGGCACTCCTTTCACAAACGCCACACGCGGGAGATTCCGCTGCGCCCGAGAACTTCGATTCCCGCTATTCTTTGGGCGAACTCACCCCGCGGAAGTTCCGCTACGCAGGGAACGTTCCCTCTCTCAACGCCGATGCAAGGTCTACAAAGTCGGAATGCGTGCTGGCACCGGTGTGCCGGTGTAGGACCCGCGCCTACTCGAGCTCGGACCTGGCCAACTCCACGTCCAGCCGCTCCATCGCATCCATCGGCTTGCACTTCGCCGCCGCCTCGTAGAGCTTGGTCGCCTCGTCGAGTCGCGCCTTGCCGAAGAGCAGGATCAAGCCATTCGCGTACTCGATGCGGGCAATCGCCGATTCCGGATGGAGCTTCAGCGCCTTCTGGTAATGCTCGAGCGCCGATTCCTTCTTTGCGCCGTAGGTCACGCTTGCAATGAGTCCGCCGACCTTGTCAACGACCTCGGCCTGATACGCGCCGTACGCGGTGTGTGCTTCAGCGTGCCCCGGCGCGAGCTTGAGTGCGATGATAAGCGCATCCTTGATCTTGCCACCGAAGCCCTGCGCCAACGCCTTCGCAACTGAAATGCCCTGGCTGTAACGGCCGAGCGCGTACGCATAGAGGTAGTGCGCGTTGGCGTCCTTGGGGGCCTCCGCGCGCCGCTCGGCGGCCCAGCCCGCCGCTTCTTCGAACAGCGCTAGCTTTACCTTGTCCGCTTTTTCGAGATAGTTGGCGTAAATCGATTGCGCCTTCACCGCCGCGTTGATGCCGGCGCCGCCCGCCGCGATGCCGGCCTCGACGGCTTGCTGGAACTCGCCTGCATGGTAGTGCCGCCACGCGTCGAGGACGGCGACCTCCTTGGGGAAAGGCTCGCCGTCGCCGCGGTGCAGCCGGTCCCATTGCTTCTTGAGCGCCGCGCCGTCGTAGGCATAGGCCTTGTCGGGGTGAGGAAATTTCGTCCACTGCTTCGCCATGCGAATCCTCTCAGCGAATCTCTTACAGATAGTCCCGACTCAATCGATCGAGCAGCGCGCGGGCGTCGCCGCGAAGGAAGGGGGCGATCAGCGACAACACCTGGTAGGCCGCGCGATCGAGGCTGACCGTTTCAGCGGCGCGCTCGCCGGCCGAGATTTTCTGGTATGAGATCCAATAAGTCGCGACTATCGCAACGTTGTCGGCCAGCGCCGCGATCTCATGCTGGGACGCGTCCATCGCACCGGTCGCGACCAGGCTGCGACACAACTCTATCACGGTGCGCGCGCCGCGGCGCATGATGAGCGCGAAGCGCGATGCAAGCTTGCGATTGCGCGAGAGGATATCGTCCAGATCGCGGAACAGGAAGCGGTGGTCCCACATCGCTTCGAACAGAAGAT
>VBCS01000454.1 GCA_005888955.1 Betaproteobacteria bacterium | reverse complement strand
ATTCCGGCGGAACGATCGCGGGCGATCCGGGTACCAACAACAACTTCGGCTTCAACGTGAAGTACAACAAGAGCGGGTCTAATCTGCAGGGCAACATCAACGCCATTGTGCGCCGGAAGGAAAGCGGCGTTCAGCGCGTTTATCAGATCAAAGGCAATCAAATGGCGTCGCTGGCGACGTATCAGTGGGTGAACAATGCCTGGGTGTCAGGTTGCACCGGCGCGACTTCGACTTCGCCGTGCAAAGCACAGTTCAATGGCAAGGCCAACATCCAGGACATTACGAACCCTCAGTTGCCGGTCGCCGTCTCCGGCAGCGGTGGCAGCGCCTTGCAGTTCACTATGACCGACAAAGGCGAGCCGGGCAGCAGCGACACCATCGGTATCACGCTCTGGAATGGCTCCGGTGGCATCTGGTTCTCCACGAACTGGGTGGGCGCACCTCCCGCAACCGTGGAGCAACTCATAAACGGCGGCAACTTGGTCGTCCACTGACCGGTCAGATCAGCAATATTCACTTGGGCGCCGTTCGAAAGCGCGGCGCCCCGCGACGTCGCTCACGCGCGGGCAGCGTTCGGCCTGTGCGGTCGGAGCAAGCGTCCAGTCCTCACTAATGCGGAGCTCCAGATTAATTGACGAGGATGCCATCTGCGACAACGCCCCCGGCAAACTAGAACTGTCGCTACCGATCGGATTCAGCGCGCGGATTAGAGGTGAGCCAAACCCATTTCGACGGCAACGCGCTTGAGTCGCTTGTCACGCGTCCATAGCCGGGCGTCGCCGTGCAGGGCCGTGGCGGCGAGGAGGTGCACGTCGATGTAACCGAGGCCGCGACCCATCAACCGATGGCGCTCGAGGAAATCTAGGACCTCTTCGTCGGTGGCTGCCGCCAGCCGCGCCAGCGATCTCAGGAGGCCCAATACCGGCCGCCGCGACTTGAGCAACCCACAGGCCAATTCTCCGATCACAAACGGGTGTATAGCCACGACATTGGCGTTCAACGCGGCCGCGAGGACTGCATCGGTGCGCCGCAGGTGGTCCACCCAGACGGAGGTGTCCACCAGGATCATGAAGCCTTGGGACGGCGACGTGGAGGCGCACGCAATCGGGATTGCGTGCCTCCCAGCCGCGCGAGGCGACGCGCACTCTCTCTCTGGATCAGGGCTTCCAAGGCCTCGCGCAGAAGCGTACTGCGTTCCTTCAAGCCGCTCAGCTCGCGGGCGCGATTCAGCAATACATCATCTAGGGTGATCGTCGTGCGCATAGCAATTCCTTCGGATGGCTAGCATAGATTGTAGCATCATCTGATGCAGCAAAGCGTGCTTGCAGACGGGATCGATTGCCTACGCAAAGGGCGAGGCCGGCGCGCGGTCTCCGCACCTCGCGCTATCTTGGAGAACGCCGCACCGACTTGGAGCGAACACCGCCGCTGACGTTTCTTGCCTGCGGCTCGCGAAATAGAGTTCTTGGAGGCGGAGGTCGGAATCGAACCGGCGTAGACGGCTTTGCAGGCCGCTGCATGACCACTCTGCCACCCCGCCGGGTGGACACTCATCGGACAATTCGGCTCGCGCCGCGAATTGCGCCGGAGCCGTAGCGCCACTATAAGCGCAAAAGGGAAAGCGGGCGCTCTCCCTCATAAAAACTGGAGCGGGAAACGAGTCTCGAACTCGCGACCTCAACCTTGGCAAGGTTGCGCTCTACCAACTGAGCTATTCCCGCGGCCGGCAACTATTAATTATAGCTTGCGTCTCGTCGCTGTCAAAGCGCCGCGCGCCTGCCGCGCCGTCGGCGCGCTACGCGATCACCGCAGCGATCGCCTCGGCCGAGTAGTCGAGATTGCGCGCATTGAGCGCCGCAACGCAAATGCGTCCCGTATCGATCGCGTAGACCGCATACTCGCTGCGCAGCCGCCCGACCTGCTCGCGGCTGAGGCCCGAATACGAGAACATGCCGCGTTGCTCGAGGACGAACCGAAAATCGGCGCCGGGGGCGAGTCGCGCCAGCCGGTCGACGAGCGCCCGGCGAATGGTCTTGATGCGCTCGCGCATCGCGCCGAGCTCCTTCTCCCACAAGGAGGAAAGCTCCGGCGAATCGAGGATCGTTGCCACCACCTGCCCGCCGAACATCGGCGGGCTCGAGTAATTTGCGCGCACGACGCGCTTGACCTGCGAGAGCACACGCGCCGCTCCGTCGCTATCCGTCGCGACGATCGACAGCGCGCCGACGCGCTCGCCGTAGAGCGAGAACGATTTCGAGAAGGAGCTGGATACGAACAGCGGTCCCGGCGTCTCCGCGAAGCGGCGCACCACCGCGCCGTCGGCGTCGAGGCTCTCGCCGAACCCCTGATAGGCGAGGTCGAGAAACGGAATGTGACCACGCGAGCGGACGACTTCCAGGATGCGGCCCCATTGCTCGGGCGAGGGATCCACTCCGGTCGGATTGTGGCAGCACGCATGCAGGACGACGATCGCGCCGGCCGGAACGCGGTCGAGCGCGCCGATCATCCCGGCGAAGTCCAGGCCGCGCGTCGCCGCATCGTAGTACGGGTAGACGTTGACGCTGAAGCCGGCGCTCTCGAACAGCGCGCGGTGGTTTTCCCACGACGGATCGCTGATCCAGACCTGCGCGGCCGGCGCGAAGCGGCGCAGGAAGTCGGCGCCTATTTTCAACGCGCCCGTTCCGCCGACGGCCTGCACGGTGACCGCGCGGCCGGTGCGCAGGATCTCGCTCTCCGCGCCGAAGACCAGCTTCTGGACCGCGCGATCGTACGCGGCGATGCCGTCGATCGGCAGATAGACGTGCGGCGCGCCGCGCTCGGTGATCGCGTGTTCCGCGCGCCGCACGCAGTCGAGCAGCGGCACCTTGCTGTTGTCGTCGTAGTACACGCCGACGCCGAGGTTGACCTTGTTCGGATTCGGATCGGCGTGAAACGCTTCGCTGACGCCGAGGATCGGGTCGCGCGGCGCCATCTCGATGGTAGACAGGAGCGGGGCGGCGAGGGGAGCGTTCATCGTGGCACCGGTGCGCGGTCGATGCGCGAATCTTAACATGCGTCGCGCGGCGCCCGGCCGTTCCTGAGCCTGTCGAACCACAACGGCCGTTCTCCTTCGACAAGCTCAGGACGAACGGCCGAGGTTGTGAACATTGGTCCACTACGCTGCGCAAGGACGTGCGCCGCGGAACTCGCTTCGGCTACAATGGTCGATTGATCTTTCCTCAGCCACGCTATGGTCGTCACGTTCCCCAACAGCCCCTACGAGCTGCATCAGCCGTTTCCTCCGGCGGGCGATCAGCCCGAAGCGATCGACAAGCTGGTCGAGGGGATTGCAGACGGCCTTTCGTTCCAGACCCTGCTCGGCGTCACTGGGTCGGGCAAGACTTACACCATGGCGAACGTCATCGCCCGTACCGGCCGGCCGGCGCTGGTGCTCGCGCCCAACAAGACGCTTGCCGCGCAGCTCTACTCGGAATTTCGCGAGTTCCTGCCGAGCCACGCGGTCGAGTACTTCGTCTCCTACTACGATTACTATCAGCCCGAGGCGTACGTGCCGTCGCGCGACCTGTACATCGAGAAGGACTCGTCGATCAACGAGCACATCGAGCAGATGCGTCTGTCCGCGACCAAGGCGATCCTCGAACGCCCCGACTGCGTCA
>VBCS01000094.1 GCA_005888955.1 Betaproteobacteria bacterium | reverse complement strand
GGAGCAATATCATGGTCCAAGCCATTCCCAGCGGATATGCCGGCGTCACGCCTTATCTCATCATTCGGGGTGCGGCAAGCGCGCTGGAGTTCTACAAGAAAGCCTTCGGCGCCACGGAATTGATGCGTTTCCCCGGCCCGGGCGGCACCATCGGTCACGCCGAAATGAAGATTGGCGAAGGCGTCGTCATGCTCGCGGACGAGTCGGTCGAGATGGGCCACAAGAGCCCGCAGACCCTCGGCGGGACCGCGACCAGTCTGCTGTTCTACGTTGCGGACGTCGACGCCCAATTCGCCAAAGCTCTCGCCGCGGGCGGGACGGTGAAGCAAGCGCTCAAGGATCAGTTTTACGGCGATCGCAGCGGTACGATCACCGATCCGTTTGGTCACATCTGGACGATTGCGACACACAAGGAAGACGTATCGCCCGAAGAGATGCAGCGTCGGATGGCGGAGATGCAGTCGAACGGTCAGGCCGCGTAAGTCGCTTGCGTGGGAGGAGCGATGTATACCCTGTACGGCAAGAAAGGCTCGGGTTCGGCGACGACGCAGGTCGCGCTGGACATCGTGGGGGCGCCTTATCGCGTCGTCGAGACCGCGTCGTGGGAGCCGAACGACGCGTTTGCCGAGTTGCTACGAGTCAACCCGCTCGGCCAGGTTCCCACGCTCGTGCTGCCCGACGGCAACCCGCTGTCCGAAAGCGCGGCGATCCTGATTCATCTCGGCAGCGTCCACCCGGACAGCGGATTGCTGCCGCGCAACCCTTCCGCGCGGGCCCAGGCCGTGCGCGGCTTGGTCTTCATCGCCGCCAACTGCTACGCCGCGATCAGCGTCATCGACTTCCCCGAGCGCTGGTGCGCTGACGCCGACAACGACGATGCGGTCAAGGAACGCATCCGCGCCGGCACGCGCGCGCGGCTGCACAAGCACTGGGAGATGTTTGCCGACCTCTTTCCGACAGGGCCTTATCTCGGCGGCGAGGAGCTCGGCGCGCTCGACCTTCACGCGGCGGTCGTCTCCAAGTGGTCCGGCACGCGCAAGCATCTCGAAGCGCAGCGGCCCGAATTGTATGCGACGCTCATGCGCGTCGAGGCGCATCCGAAAGTCGCCGCCGTTTTCGCGGAGCACTGGCCGAAGACGTAACGAACGCTTCCTCCATCGCGGGCGTTTATAATGGGTGATCGCGGGCGGTTTCGCCGCTGCCGCGCGAGCTCTTCAACGCATCGCGATGCGCATCCTGCTCAGCAACGACGACGGCTACTTCGCGCCCGGTCTGGAACGCCTCGCCGCTGAGCTTGCTCCGCACGCCGACATCACCGTCGTCGCGCCGGAGCGCGACCGTTCCGGCGCGTCGAACTCGCTGACGCTCGACCGGCCGCTTACCGTGCGGCGTGCTCCCAACGGCTTCCTCTTCGTCAACGGGACGCCGACCGACTGCGTCCACCTCGCGGTCACGGGCTTGCTCGACGACTTGCCGGAGATGGTCATCTCGGGCATCAATCACGGCGCCAACATGGGCGACGACACGATTTATTCGGGTACCGTCGCTGCCGCCACCGAAGGTTATCTTCTGGGCATACCATCGCTCGCCGTGTCCCTTACGAACAAGATCGGCCGCCACTTCGAGACCGCCGCGGCCGTAGTCGTCGAGCTGCTGCGGCGCCATCGCGACCAACCGTTCGGCAAATGGCTGCTCAACGTCAACGTGCCCGACGTCGCGCAAAGCGAGCTCAAGGGCTATCGCATCACGCGCCTCGGGCGGCGGCACAAGGCGGAGTCGGTGGTTAAGACGGAGACGCCTCGCGGCGAAACCTGCTACTGGATCGGCGCCGCGGGTCCGGCGGCCGACGCGGGCGAGGGGACCGACTTTCACGCGATCGATGCGGGATACGTTTCGGTGACTCCCCTGCAGATCGATCTCACGCATCGCGCCGAGATGCCGCGCGTCGCGCAATGGCTGGAGCGATCCGTGCCGTCATGACGTCCATCGGCGAGAAGTTCAACGGCATCGGCATGACCTCGACGCGCACGCGTACGCGGATGGTCGAGCGGTTGCGCGAGCAGGGCATCAAGGATGAAGCGGTGCTCGCGGCGATGGCGGCTGTGCCGCGACATATCTTCGTCGAAGACGCGCTCGCGATCCGCGCGTACGACGACAGCCCCTTGCCGATCGGGGCGGGACAAACGATCTCGCAGCCCTACGTCGTCGCGCGGATGACCGAGCTGTTGCGCGCGGGCACGCCGTTGCGCCGCGTCCTCGAGATCGGGACCGGCTGCGGCTACCAGACCGCTATCCTGGCGCAGGTCGCCGAAGAGGTGTACACCGTCGAGCGCATCGGCTCGCTGGTCGCCAAGGCGCGCCGCAACCTGCGTGCGCTGAAGGCGAACAGCGTGCGCATCAAGCACGGCGACGGCTCCGCCGATCTGGGCGAGGATCTCGAGGTCGACGGAATCATGGTGACGGCGGCGGCGACGCAAGTTCCCACATCGCTGCTGCTCTACCTCAAGGTCGGCGGTCGCATGGTGCTGCCGCTTGCACGCCACGACGAGGAGCTCAAAGGCGTGCAACTGCTCACCGTCATCGAGAAAGCGCCGAGCGGCATCCGCGAGCAAACCTACGATGCGGTAAGATTCGTGCCGCTGCTCTCCGGACTCGCATGATTTATCGCGCCCGCTCTTGCTTTGCATCGTTCGGGGTCGCGCTCGTCGCTGCCGCGCTGCTTGCCGGATGCATGACGCGGCCACCGGCTCCAGTCATCGAGCGCGTGCCATTTCCGTCCACGACGGGGCAAGTGCCGCCGCCTCCCGAGGTGCTGCCGGGCCACGAACCGGTCCCGGCACCGCCGACCTACACCGTCAAGCGCGGCGACACGCTGTATCAAATCGCGCTCGATCACGGCCTCGACTACCGCGAGCTCGCGGCGTGGAACAACATCGAGAACGTCAACGTGATCCGCGTCGGCCAGGTGCTCCTGCTCGGCCCGCCCGGCGGCCAGGGCGGCGTGGCGACGGCACCGCTGGTCACGACCGCGCCGGTGACGCCCAGCGGCGGCGAAGTGCGTCCAGCCGTGGCCGCGCCGTCTACGAGCGGACGTCCCAACTCCCCCACGTTCAAGACCGAGCCTAGAGCGGCCAAGGTGCCGTATTCGGAGCAGGCGTTCGCGCAGTTGCAACAGCAATCAGCAGCCCCGTCCGCGGTAGCGCCGGAAGCGCGCGCGATCGCTTCGGCCGCTCCCGCCACGATGCCGGCGTCGCCGCCCAGGACCGAGTCGGGCCGCGTTCCCGAAATCGACGATGACAATCTCGGCTGGATCTGGCCCGCGACGGGAAAAATCGTCGCGGGTTTCTCCGAGTCGGCAAACCTGAAGGGCATCGATATCGCCGGCAAGGCCGGTCAACCGATCGTGGCGAGCGCCGCGGGCAAGGTTGTCTACGCGGGTACGGGCTTGCGCGGCTACGGCAAGCTCATCATCGTCAAGCACAACAACGCGTTCCTCTCTGCGTACGCGCACAACCGCGAGATCGCCGTCAAGGAAGGGCAACAGGTCGCCAAGGGCCAGAAGATTGCAGAGATGGGGGATACCGACGCCGATCAGGTCAAGCTGCACTTCGAAATCCGCCGTCTCGGAAAACCGGTCGATCCGGCGAAATTCCTTCCACCCGCGTAATGGTGCATCCCGTACGCGCCGACGACGACGGCGAGCCGGCAAACGCGCGCGAGCCGGATACCCGCACGCGCGAGTTGCCGCTCGACGTGCCGGTCGAAGGCGTCGGCGCCGACTTCCTCAACGACATTACCCAGATCTACCTGAACGAGATCGGGCAGAGCCCTCTGCTCTCGGCCGCGGAGGAGCTCGAAAGCGCCCGCGCGACGCGCGCAGGCGACTTCGAGTCGCGGCAGAAGATGATCGAGCACAACCTGCGCCTGGTCGTCAGCATCGCCAAGCATTACCTGAATCGCGGCCTGGCGCTCGCCGATTTGATCGAGGAGGGCAACCTGGGTCTCATCCACGCGCTGGAAAAGTTCGATCCCGAGCGCGGCTTTCGCTTCACCACGTATGCGACATGGTGGATCCGGCAATCGATCGAGCGCGCGATCATGAATCAGTCGCGGACGATCCGTCTGCCCGCGCACGTCGTCAAGGAGCTCAACATCGTCCTGCGCGCGTTGCGCCACCTCGAAACGCACGGGATGCTCGGCGCGGATCGCGAGCCGACGCTCGATGACGTTGCACACCTGCTCGGCAAGCCGGTGGAGCAGGTGCGCAGGATCCTCGGGTACAACGAGCGGATCACTTCGCTCGACGCGCCGATCGACGCCGAGCAGGGGCTCTCCGTCGGCGATCAGCTCGCCGACGACGATACCCCGAGCCCCGAGCTGGTGTTGCACAACAGCGAGATCGAGGGCTGGATCAGGCAGTGGCTCGATGAGTTATCCGATCGCCAGCGGCGCGTGATCGAGC
>VBCS01000088.1 GCA_005888955.1 Betaproteobacteria bacterium | reverse complement strand
AACTTCCTCCTCCTTGAGTGCGATATAAGCATCGAGCATGTCGTTCGAAAACACTCCGCCGCGGGTCAGAAATTCGCGATCGTGGTCGAGATTCTCGAGAGCCTCTTCGAGCGATGCGCACGGATGTGGAACCTTGGCTGCCTCCTCGGGCTCGAGGTCGTACAGGTTCTTGTCCAACGGATCGCCGGGATGCATCTTGTTCTGCACCCCATCCAGGCCCGCCATGAGCATCGCCGCGAAGGCGAGATACGGATTGGTCGTCGGATCGGGGAAGCGCACCTCGACGCGGCGTCCCTTCGGGTTGCTGACGTAGGGGATGCGGCACGCGGCCGAACGATTGCGCGCCGAGTAAGCAAGATTGATCGGCGCCTCGAACCCCGGCACCAAGCGCTTGTAGGAGTTGGTCCCCGGGTTGGTGATCGCGTTGAGCGCCTTGGTGTGCTTGATGATCCCGCCGATATAGTACAGCGCGAGGTCCGATAGTCCAGCGTAACCGTTGCCCGCGAACAGGTTTTGTCCGCCCTTCCATACCGACTGATGCACGTGCATCCCCGAGCCGTTGTCTCCCACGATCGGCTTGGGCATGAAGGTCGCCGTCTTGCCGTAGGTGTGCGCCACCATGTGCACGGTGTATTTGAGAATCTGCATCCAGTCCGCGCGCTTCACGAGCGTGTTGAACTTGGTGCCGATCTCGTTCTGTCCCGCCGCCGCAACCTCATGATGGAAGACCTCGACTTCGACGCCCTGCTCCTCGAGCGCGAGCGCGATCGCGTTGCGGATGTCCTGCAAGGTATCGATCGGCGGCACCGGAAAGTAGCCGCCTTTGACGGCGGCGCGATGCGCCATGTTGCCGCCTTCGTATTCCTCGCTCGATGACCACGGCGCTTCTTCCGACTTGATCTTGACGAAACAGCCGGACATGTCGACGCCCCAAGTGACCGAGTCGAAGATGAAGAACTCGGGCTCGGGGCCGAAATACGCGGTGTCGCCGAGACCGGTGGATTTGAGATACGCCTCGGCGCGCTTGGCAAGCGAGCGCGGATCGCGGTCGTAGCCCTTGCCGTCGGTCGGTTCGATCACGTCGCAAGTGATGTTGAGCGTCGTCTCGTCGGTGAACGGGTCGATGCGCGCCGAATCCGGGTCGGGCGAGAGCAGCATGTCGGACGCTTCGATCCCCTTCCAGCCGGCGATCGACGAACCGTCGAAGGCATGGCCGTTGTCGAATTTGTCCTGGGTGAATACCTTCGCCGGCACCTGGACGTGTTGTTCCTTGCCGCGCGTATCCGTGAAGCGCAGGTCGACAAACTTGACTTCCTTATCCTTAATTGTCTTGAGCACATCGGCGGGTGCAGCCATGCATTTCTCCTGTCGAGACCGAAGCTTTACGAGGGGATTTGACGCGATAACGCGACGTTTTGCGCAGAAAAACGAAAAGCAGAAACTATGCCATAACCTGGACGCGCTGACACGGGGCGAGCAGGCCGCTTTTGTGCCGGCGGCGCACCAGCATGGGGCGGGTCGGCGGTCCGCTGCTGCGCGGTAGTGCGTCGGGGAGCACTTGCTGCAGGTCGCTTGGCGTATGCTGGTGACTGAGGGCCGAAACTTTGCGAATGCAAGCCGCGTCCTGCCCCAAAGTCAGCGCATGGCTGGGCCAGCGGCCGGAAATCAGCCCCCTAAGCCGAAAATTGTGATGACGACTCTTAGCGAAACGGCGCTTGCTGCTGCGCAAGAGCGTCGAGCCAAATACGATTTGCCCTACTATGGTGCGGTCTTACCCGGCGAAGCCCAAGCGCTTCTCGAGGCTTTCCCAAATGCGCGTTTAATCGATGTCCGCACGCGCCCCGAGTGGGATTATGTCGGCCGTGTGCCAGGAAGCATCTTGATCGAATGGACGACGTATCCGGCCGGCAGCCGGAATCCGGCATTCCTCGATGAATTGAAGACAGTCGCCGACGATCCGCAGGCACCTTTGCTGTTCTTTTGCCGCAGCGGGCAGCGCTCGGATAGCGCCGCACGCGCGGCCGCCGCCGCAGGCTACACGATGGCGTTCAACGTCCTTGAGGGCTTCGAGGGGCCCAAGGATGCGGAGGGCCACCGCGGAACGCTCGGCGGATGGCGAAAGGCCGGCTTGCCCTGGGTTCAGGGTTGAAGCAACTCGACCCTTTTCTAAGGGTAGAACAGGTACACCTGGTAGCCCGCCTGCGTGGTCGCACTGGCGTCGATGAACAGCTTCACGTTGAGCTCCGCGTTCGGCGGTAGGCCGCTGTCGATATCGGCGGCGCCGCTGACGTATTCCTTGGGGGCGAAGGCGCGGCGCACGACGACGATATCCTGCTGCGTCTGTTTCTGGATATCGGATAGTGTCAGCTCGAGATAGGGATACCCGAGCGTGTAGGGCATCCGGTTCCGGATCGTCGCCGAGAGGATCAGCAGGCCCTTGTGCGCCGGGTCCGCCTGCAGATCCGAAGCTTCGATCGAAAGCCCATTGATTTCCTGCAGAGGTCGCACTTCGCAGCCGGCAGCTGCGCAGAGCTTGACCAGTGCGGGCTGGGTTCTGGGCCAGTGCGCGGCGATCCAATCGCGGAAGTGGAACATCGCTTGCCCGGCGAGAAGCAGGATGAGCAGCGGCGCTGCTATCGCATAGACCCATCCCGGCAGCCAGCGGCGCGCGGGCTTCTCCTGCCACGAGAATCGCGCCGCATAATCGGCTTCCACATCGGCGCTGTCACGCGTTTCGGCATCCGCGAGAGCCGCTGCGACCGAGGGCTCCGCGCGGCCGTCGGGAGCCGCCTCATCGGGCGGCGGTGCCGGTTCCAGCGCATGCGCGTTGCGCAGCGTCACCGTGGGCGGCCCCAGCGTCGCTTCGTCAAACTCGGGCTCGTTGCGCTCGTCGCGCGGTCGCGGCGCAAGCGAGAGCAAGGCGGCGACCCCGTCGAATACCGTGTGACAATGGCCGCAGCGCACTTGGCCGCCGCGCATCGAGAGCTGCTGCGACGTGACGCGAAAGATGGTCCTGCAACCCGGACAGCGCGTGAATTTTTCTTCAGCCATCGTGTGACGCAGCAATGCGCTTGGCCCTCAGCCGCTGTAACGCACGCCCGCAAGCGCCGTCCATCCGTCCGCGCTCCCCCATGGCGCGATATTAAACCATCGGGCATACGCCGCGGCCACGCGGTCGGCCTGCGGCTCGAGAATGCCGGAGAGAACGATACGGCCCTCCGCCCGGACGCGTCCTGCCAAGAGCGGCGCGAGAAGTTCGAGAGGATTCGCGAGTATATTCGCGACGACGATGTCGACCGCGTACACGGGCAAGGCGTCGGGCGAACAGAATTCTGCCGCGACACCGTTGGCCTCTGCGTTTGCCCGGCTTGCCGCGATCGCCTGGGGATCGACGTCGACACCGGTCACCGCGCCTGCGCTCAGTTTAGCCGCCGCGATCGCCAGGATGCCCGACCCGCACCCATAGTCGAGCACCGACGCGCCGCGCTCGACGTTTGCCGCGAGCCAACGCAGGCACAAAAGCGTCGTCGGGTGGCTGCCTGTCCCGAAGGCAAGACCCGGATCGAGCACGATATTGATGGCGCGCGTATCCACCGGCTCACGCCAGGAGGGAACGATCCACATCTGCTCGGTCACGCGGATCGGCTCGAACTGCGCCTGGGACTTGCGCACCCAGTCGATATCGGAGATCGTCGCGCGCCGATGTACCGGCACCGATTCGTCGAGGCCTGCGGCGGCGCTTGCGAGCGCGGCCTCGGCATCGACCGCAGTATTGAAGAGCGCAGTCAGGCGGCTCACGGGCCAGAACGGCGTTCCGGACCCGCCGGGCTCGGCGTAGAGAGGCGTCTCAGCCGGCGTGCCCGCGTGGGAATCGGCG
>VBCS01000452.1 GCA_005888955.1 Betaproteobacteria bacterium | reverse complement strand
GTCCCGGGCGCGGTGCAGCGTGCCACTGTGCTCGCGCCAGAACTCAGCGCCGGCTTCGACGCGTGCCGGGTCGAGGAACCTCGGCGCAAATTCGTACCATTTGGGCGGAGACAGGACCGGGCGCGACATCGCCGCGACGACTTTCGGTTGATGGTGCGCTTGCGCGAACAGCCTGCGCAGCGCGCGCGCATCGAAACCTTCGTCGGCGACCACCTCGGCGATGAACGCGCGCACCTCCGGTCGCTGCGCATAGTTGACGGGCGCTGCGGCGATCCGCGGCGCGGCGAGCGGAGCCGCGGCAAGAGAAAGGAAAAGCATACCCGCGGCAAGCCCTGCGCCCGGCGGATGTCCGCATTTGTTGCGCTTGATCATCGTCGATCCTAGGAGCCTGTCGGGCGACGGATGGTATCATCCGCCCGCTTGCCATCGGGCTCGCCGCCCATGCTCTATCCGCTGTTCCGTCCTCTGCTGTTCGCGCTCGATCCGGAGACCGCGCACGAGCTCACGCTCGCGGGCCTCGACGCCGCCGCCTCGCTGGGAGTCGCGCAGCTTGCCGCGCCGCGCGTGCCGGCTTCGCCGGTGGAGGCGATGGGCATCAAGTTTCCCAACCGGATCGGCCTCGCGGCAGGCCTCGACAAGAACGCCGCGCACATCGACGGTCTCGCCGCGCTCGGCTTCGGATTCATCGAATGCGGTACGGTGACGCCGCGGCCTCAACCCGGCAATCCTGGCCCGCGGCTGTTCCGGCTCCCTGAGGCGCAAGCGTTGATCAACCGTCTCGGCTTCAACAACGACGGCCTCGATCGCTTTCTCGCCAACGTCGCGCGAGCCCGCTTCGGACCCAAGAGTGGCGGCGTCCTCGGACTGAACATCGGCAGGAATTTCGACACGCCCAACGAACACGCCGTCGACGATTATCTCACCTGCCTGCGCGCGGTATACGCCCAGGCGAGCTACGTCACCGTCAACATCTCCTCGCCCAACACCGAGGGCTTGCGCGAGCTGCAGGCCGACACTGCGCTCGATGCGCTGCTCGCTTCTCTCAAGGCCGAACAGGCGAAGCTCGCCGATCGCCACGGCAAGTACACGCCGTTGACGGTGAAGATCGCGCCGGACCTTGGTCCCACCGACATCCGGCGAATCGCCAGTACGCTGCGCGCGCATCGCATCGACGGCGTCATCGCGACCAATACGACGGTCGACCGCAGCGCAGTCGCAGGGCTCGTGCACGGAGGCGAAGCCGGGGGCGTTTCCGGCCATCCGCTCAAGGACAAGGCGACCGCAGTCATCCGCACGCTCGCCGCGGAACTCGGTGGCGCCGTTCCGATCATCGGCGTTGGCGGCATCATGTCGGCGGCGGATGCACGAGAAAAGATCGCGGCCGGCGCGACGCTGGTGCAGATCTACACGGGCTTGATCTACAAGGGACCGGAGCTGATAGCGGAGATCGGCCGCGCGCTTGCGTAGCCTGGGCTGACCCCGGTGAGAATGTTCCCGGGCATCGCGCTGCGCGCTCAGCCCGGGCTACGCAGGTTGCTCGCCAAATCTCTCTTCGAGCGACGCCATCATGCTGACGAACGCGCGGTCGACCAGCGGCTCCGCCTCCACAAGCCGCGCGCGATCGTTGCGGAAACGTTCGGCGAGCTCGTCGGCGGTGAGCGACACTGCCTTCTGGCCCTGCCGGTTGGTGAAAAGATAGGTGCCGCGCAGCGGGCTGACCCACGCCAGCTTGGCGAACGCGAGCTGACCGTCCTCGCCTTCGAACTCGATCCACATCCCGCGCTCGAGCGTCGCCGCGAGCTCGGCGAAATGGTCCTGTACCACCTCGATCATCGGCTCGGGCGGCGGCGCGGGCGCCATCGCCTCGGCCAGCGCGCGCGCCTTCGCCGCCATCTCGACGTCGCCCTTCGCGTGCGCTTCCTCGGCGGCGGCAGCGGCGGCCTCGGCCACGGCGGTCGTCGGCATCGGCATCGACGCCAGACTCGGCTTCACGGCAGCGGCATGCGCTTCGACGAGGTTTCCCATGAACTGCTCGCGCTCGCCCGCTTCCCAGCCGACGTTCTGCAGGCCGCCGTGCAGGCGCTTGAGCAGATTCGGCAGCATCGCCACAAGCTTCTTGCGCTCCTCGGACGTGCGCTTGGGCTGCACGCTCCACACGAGGTCGTCGAGCGTCGCTAGCGCCGAGGCCCACGCCTCGGACTCCTCCCCGTCCTGCAGATGCAATTGCACGAGCGTAGTGATCCAGTTATCGCGCAGAAAGCTGCCGAGGAAATTGGGCACCGCATGCGTCTCGAGCCGCTTTTCGATCTCCGAGCGCGAAACGACGCGCGCGATTTCCTGCCGGTCGCGTTGATTGATCTCGTCCGCGCTGGTCTGGATCGTCGCTTCGGCGCTTGTTTCCTCCTCGGCAAGAAATGCCTCGAGGTCCTTGCGCAGCTCGTCGAACAGATAGACATCGTCGGTGAACTCGTCGAGCACGCGATGCACGAGCTGCTCGACCTTCTTGTACAGCGGGTCGTCCAAGCCCATCGTCGGTGACCACCCGATGCCGGCGTGCGCGATCGCGTTGACGAACAGCCGCGACGGGTGCGATTTCTTGGAGAAGAATGCTCCGTCGAGCATCGCCGCCTTGAGCACCGGAATCTGCAGCCTTCCGACCAGCACCTTCATGCTGTCGGGAAGGTCCTTGGTCTCGAAGACAAAATCAAAAAGCATCGCCACCAGCTCGATGGTCATCGCTTCGAGCTGGTTGGCCTTGGCGCCGATCGGCGATTCCTGCAAGTCGCGCAGGACGTTGTGCATCCCCTGCGGAATGCCGGCGAACTGGACGGGAATGCCGCCGACGTCGAAACCGGTTTCCAGCAGGCATCCCCGCCGGCATGCCCATGCCAGGCATGCCTTGCGGCGCCTGCCCCGCGGCAGGCACCTGGATGCCGCCAGATGGAAGTCCGCCCGGCATTGCCGGCGAACGAAGGCGCGTCAGCCCGAGGCCGTGGCTGGCCAGGCGCTGCAGGACCGCCATCATGTCAACCTCACCTGCCGCGCCTTCCGCCGCGTGGTCCGCGGCTGTGCGATCCTTCCCGTCGCCGCCGGACACGCGGTCGCCGTGTGGACCGCCAGCGCGGTGGTGGATCGATGGCCGCAGTTCCGGCACGACGTGCAGGTTTTCGAGATGCCGGTTCAGGTCGGCATAGATCGCGTTGATGTCGCCGAGCGAGCTCTGGTTGAGCTCCTTCAGGATCGTGAACTTGATGCGCTGGTCGCCCTTGATGGAGCGCAGCGCTTCGGTAA
>VBCS01000086.1 GCA_005888955.1 Betaproteobacteria bacterium | reverse complement strand
TTACGTTGCCGCCGGTGATTTTGAGCAACCGTACGAGGTAGTCGCGCTCGAACTGCTTGCGCGCTTCCTCGAATGGCGCGAGCACCCCCGTGTCCTCGCGCAGCGCGCCCTGCACCAGCGTCGCCGGGATAACGCTGGTGGTCGTAAGCGCCAACGCCTGCTCGAGCAAATTGAGCAGTTGCCGGACATTGCCGGGCCAGGGTGCTGCGATCAGGACCGCCATTGCGTCGGGAGCGAGCGAAGGCACCGGCTTCTTGTACCTTTCAGCGAGCTTGCGCAGAAAGTGCGTCGCCAGCAGCGGAATGTCTTCACGCCTCTCGGACAGCGGCGGCAGCTTCAGCGACACGACATTGAGGCGGTAATAAAGATCCTCGCGGAAATGCCCCGCCGCCTTTTGCGCGTCGAGGTCGCGATGCGTCGCCGAGATCACGCGAACGTCGATGGGCACCGACTGCGTCGCGCCCACCGGCCGCACTTCGTCCTCTTGGAGAACACGCAGCAACTTGACCTGCAACGCGAGCGGCATGTCGCCGATCTCGTCTAAGAATATCGTGCCGCCATCCGCGGCGAGGAAGAGCCCTTTGTGCGCCTGCACCGCGCCGCTGAACGCACCGCGCGCGTGGCCGAAGAGTTCCGACTCGAGCAGAGGTTCGGGAATAGCGCTGCAATTGACGCCCACGAAGGGCCGCGTACCGCGGCGGCTGGCACGGTGAATCGCGTGCGCCAGGAGCTCTTTGCCGGTTCCCGACTCGCCGAAGATGAGCACGCTCGCGTCGGAGTCGGCAACGAGCCTTGCCTGTCGCAACAGGTCCTCCATCCGCGGGCTGCGGGTGATGATGCCCGCGCGCCATTCGCCGCTCGCTTGCCGCGTCGGCTCGGCAGCGTCACCGGTCAGTCGCACCGCATTCGCGACTTTCTGCAGCAGCTCCTGGCTGTCGCATGGCTTGGTCAGGAAGGCGAATACGCCGCGCTGCGTTGCCGACACGGCGTCGGGAATCGTCCCGTGCGCGGTCAGGATGATGACCGGCAACGCAGGATGCTGGCGATGGATCGCGTCGAACAGCTGCAGCCCGTCGATCCCGGGCATCCGCATATCGGTGATGACCGCCGCAGGTCTCGCGATTGCGAGCGCCGCGAGCGCTGTCTCGCCGCTGTCGGCGGTGCGCACACGATACCCCGCCGAGGTCAGCCGCAGGCTGATCAGCTTGAGCAGGTCAGGATCGTCGTCGACCAGCAGGATGTCGGCGGATTGTGCCATGGTTCTCTCTATCGACCCGTGCCGCCGCCACCGCCACCGCCCCCGCCACCGGCGTTGCGGCTGCGCTCGAGCAAGAGGCTGCGTTCGACCGCGCGCAACGCGTCGAGCTTCTCCTGCGCCACGGCGGTCTTCCTTTGCTCCTCGCGCACACTGCGCGCACGCTCGGTGATTTGCGCATAGAGCAAAGAAGCGATCTGTTTCATCGGCGACGCGTTCCCGCTCCTGCCGACAATCGGCTCGAGCAGCGACAGGGCGCGGGCGTCGTCCGGCGGACCGGCGGTGGGTAGCGTAAGGAGCATGGCGAGGCGCATTCGGTTCGCGTCGCTACGGCTGCGGGTCAGCGCCAAGTTGGCTGCAGCGAGCTCGCGCCTGAGATCCTCGCCCGCTTCCACCGCGTAGCGTTGCAGATCGACGAGGAGCGCGAGTGCTTGTTGTTCTTCCTCGTTGACCGGCGGCGCAGCCGGAAGGGGGGGCTGCTGCGGCGTCGGCTGTGGCGGCGACTGGACGATCACGACCTGCGGCACGGGCACGGGCGTCACCGGCAGCGGGTCCGGCTTGATCTGGACGACGGGTGCCGCTGCGGCGGGCGCCAGGGCGGGCGCGGGGGCCGGTGGCGGCGCCGCGCATGCGGCGAGCAAGGCGAGTCCGGAAAGGGCACCGACGCTGCAACCGCGCCGAAGGCTCAACTTTCCTCCTGTATCGAAATCTGCGTGGCCATTCGCGCCGCCGCGGGCTGATCCATGACCGCGAGCGGGAGCCAGAGACGAAAGTGCGCGCCCCGCTTGCCGTCGGCGCGGTCCAGCACTTCGATCCTTCCACCGTGGGCGAGCGCGTACTCGCTGGCGATCGCGAGCCCCAGCCCCGAGCCCTTAATGCGCCCTTCCGCCGCGGGCTTGCCCTGATAGAAAGACTCGAAGATTCGTGGCCGATCCTCCGGGTCGACGCCCGGTCCCTGATCGATGACGTCGAGAACCGCATGGCTGCCGTCGGTGTCGAGCTCGAGCGAGATCAGCCCGGAGCGCGGCGAATACTTGATCGCGTTGGACAGCAGATTGTCCACGATGGCGCGGATTTTCTCGGCGTCGCCGACGACCACCGCCGGTTTGACTTTGGTGTCGAAGGTGATCACGCGCGCGAGCGCCGCGAGCTTGTGCTCCCGGACCACGCGACGGATCACGTCGGCTAGCGCTACCGGCCCCAAGGTCTGCGGCTCGATGTTGCGCGTTTGGTGATACGTCAGCAGGTCCTCGATCAGCTTCTGCAACTGCAGCGTGTTCTCGCGCACGATGCGCACGATTTCCTGTTGTGCCGGCGACAGCTCGCCGCCGACACGATCGCGCAGCAGCTCCGCGCCTTCGCGCACCGCCGTGAGCGGCGTCTTGAGCTCATGCGACACGTGCCGCAGGAAGCGCGTTTGCTGCTCCTCGAGCTCGTGCAGCCGCGCGCGGAGCCACTCGAGCCGCTGGCCGAGGTAGCGCATGTCCTGCGGGCCGTTGACTTCGATGGCATGGGTAAAATCCGCGCTGCCCATTTGCCGGATCGCCAAGTCGAGTTGACGGATCGGTCGCGCGATCAACACGGCGAACCCGATCGCGAGCACCAGCGCGATCGCCCCCGCCGCCAGCGCGAGATAACCCCAGGTCTTACGCCCCTCTGCCGCGGTTTCCTGCAGCCTTTCGATCTCGCGCTCGGTCAGGCCGTTGCTGGCGGTCAGCATCGCCTGCGCGCTCGCAGACAGATCCGCGTAGCCTTCCGCCAGGGCGGTGCTCGTGCTCGGCTGCCGATGCGGCCGCTTGAGCAGCACAAAGAGCCTGCTCTCGGTGTCGGTCAGTTTGCCGAGTTGGGTCAGTTGCGCGCCTTCCAGCGGCAGCTGCTGCAACTGCTGCGTGGTCTGGTGAAAATCCTGGCGCAGACGTGCGTAATCGTCGACCAGTTGCGGATCGTCGAGAATGAGATGCTGGCGGACGAGTCGCTCCAGCGTCGTTGCCTGCTCGTAGAGCTGCCGGCTCGCGCGCCCCGCCTGCGCTGCCTGCAGGACCGCCTGCTGGCTCTGCGTCCCGAGCCGATCGAGGCTGACGATCAACTCGACCAGCGCGTAGAGCAGCGGGAGGCTGACGAGCAGGAAGCCGAGCAGGATGAACTTGAGGAAGGAACGGGGGTAGTACACGAGTGATTTCGGGCGACCGCTATAATCATTCCGGTCAAACGATGCCCGGGCTTGAGAGCGACGCGTGCACGATACACCACCCCCCGCCGCCTCGCCAAGCGCGCGGGAGCCTTTCCGCGCACATCGTATTGCGGTGATCGCCGCGGTCGCGCGAAACGGCATTATCGGCGTCAAGAATCGGCTGCCGTGGCGACTGGCCGAAGACATGCGACGCTTTCGCGCACTGACGACCGGGCACGCCGTCGTCATGGGACGGCGCACCTGGGAATCGATCGGCAAGCCGCTGCCGGGACGGCAGAACATCGTCGTCACGCACTGGATGCCGCGCTCAACGCCGGACGTCGAGTTCGCCGGATCGCTCGACGAAGCGCTCGCGCGGGTGAGGCTTCCCGATCCTGTGTTCGTCATCGGTGGCGAGACGCTCTACCGCGAGGCGCTGCCGCGCGCGGATTTGCTGTATTTGACCGAGATCGATCGCGACTTCGGCGGCGATGCACGATTTCCCGACTTCGATCGCGCGCACTGGCGCGAATCGGCGCGCGATGACCGCACAGCCCTGGACGAGCCCGACGCCTTCACCTACCATTTCGTCGTGTATGAGCGGACCGACCGCTGACACCATCGAAACGTCTCCGCCGCTTTTACATCGAGGAGCTCTGGCATGTCCGAAGAATTTGAAGTGCCTAGTCCGCACGAGCACGAAGTCGAGCATCGGGCGCAACACGACCCCTTCGCCGGCCGCATCGCGGTCAT
>VBCS01000091.1 GCA_005888955.1 Betaproteobacteria bacterium | reverse complement strand
TAGGTACGCCGCTTGTCGAGCACCCGCTGGTGAAGAAGATCGCTTTTACGGGCTCGGATACAACCGGGCGAGCGATCAACGAGCTTGCCGCGAAGAGCTTCAAGCACGTCAGCCTCGAGCTTGGCGGCAAATCGCCCAACATCGTGTTTGCCGACGCCAAGCTCGAGGACGCGGTCAACGGAGCCGTTGCGGGTATTTTCGCCGCAACCGGCCAGACTTGCATCGCAGGGTCGCGCCTGCTGTTGCAGGAAGACATCCACGATGAGTTCGTCGACAAGCTGCTCGCGCTGGCGAAGACCGCGCGCATGGGCGACCCGATGAGCCTGGATACGCAGATCGGACCCGTGACCACGCAGCCGCAGTACAAGAAAGTCCTCGGTTACATTGACGTCGCCCGGCAGGAGGGTGCCAAACTGCTGATGGGGGGCGGACCTGCGACGCGTCCCGAGTGCGGCAAAGGGTGGTTCGTCGAACCCACCATTTTTGGGGGCGTGGACAACAAGATGCGCATCGCGCAGGAGGAAGTGTTCGGGCCGGTGCTGTCGGTGATCAAGTTCAAGGACGAGGAGGACGCAGTGGGCATCGCAAACGACGTGCGCTTTGGCCTGGGATCGGGCGTGTGGACCAGCGACATCGGGCGTGCCATTCGCATGTCCGAGCGCATACAGGCTGGGACGGTCTGGGTGAACACGTATCGTGCCGTCAGTTATCTATCACCGTTCGGCGGCTACAAAGATTCCGGTCTCGGCCGCGAGAACGGCATCGATGCGATCCGGAACTATCTTCAGGTAAAGAGCGTCTGGATCAACACGGGAGCCGCCACCGCCAACCCGTTCGTGATGCGCTGAACATGACCGCCGGAGATGCTATGACGCCTGACACCCTAGCCGCTACCGCGAAGCAACAAGGTAACCCGCTCCTCGACGAGTGGACGGGACCTCACGGCGGCTTTCCGCGTTTCGACATGGTGAAAGTCGCCGCCTTCAAACCCTCCATCGAGAGAGGCATGGAGTTGAAGCGACTCGAGATCGCCGCGATCGCGGGCAACAGCGCTGCGCCAGACTTCGAGAACACGTTTGCAGCGCTCGACAATTCCGGGCGGCCTTTCGGGCGCGCAACGCGAATCTTTCGAATCTACACGGCGACCATGAACGACAAGAGCGTGCAGTCAGCCGAGACCGAGCTCGCGCCGGTGCTGTCCGCCTTCGACGACGAAATTGTTCAGAACGACGCGCTGTTCGCGCGCCTGAAAACGGTTTACGAGACGCGTGCGACTGCGAACCTGTTGCCCGAGCAACAACGACTCGCCGACATCGTCTACACGAACTTCGTCCGTCGCGGTGCGGCGCTTGGCAAAGCCGAAAAATTCCGCTTGAAGGAGATCAACAAGCGCCTTGCCAGCCTCTTCACGATCTTCCGCCAAAACCAGCTGGCCGACGAAGAGAGCTACACGCTCGTCATCGACCATGAAGCCGATCTCGCGGGATTGCCGGACAACCTTCGCGACGCGGCGGCGGACGCTGCGGCAGCGAAGGGCCAGAAGGGCCAATGGCTCTTCACCAATACGCGGTCGTCGATGGAGCCGTTCATTACCTACGCCTCGCGGCGCGACCTGCGCGAAAAGGGCTGGCGCATGTGGACGATGCGCGGCGATAACCCGGGCGCGCACGATAACAAACCGGTGATTGCCGAGATCCTGCAACTGCGCGCCGAACGCGCCAAGCTCCTCGGTTTCCCCAGTCACGCGCACTGGGTTCTCGACAACAACATGGCCAGAACACCGGAGAAGGCCATGGCCCTGATGATGAAGGTATGGAAGGCGGCGGTCGTGCGCGCACGCGAAGAAGTCGCCGACATGCAGGCGATCGCCGACCGCCAGGGTGCCGGGATCAAGATCGAACCGTGGGACTACCGCTATTACGCGGAGAAAGTGCGCAAGGAAAAATACAATCTCGATCAAACCGAGATCAGCCAGTATCTGCAACTCGAAAAGATGCGCGAGGCGATGTTCTGGGTGGCGGATGCGCTCTATGACTTGCGCTTCGTCAAGGTCGACGATGTGCCGGTTTATCATCCCGACGTGAGCGTCTACGAGGTCCGGCGCGACAGTAAGCGCGTCGGGTGGTGGTACCTCGATCCCTACGCGCGCGCAGGCAAGAGCTCCGGTGCCTGGATGAACGAGTACCGCACGCAGGAAAAGTTCAGGACCGAGGTCATGCCGATCGTATCCAACAACGCGAACTTCGTGAAAGGCAAAACGGGCGAACCCGTGCTGATCTCGTGGGACGACGCGTCCACCATGTTTCACGAGTTCGGCCACGCGCTGCACGGTCTCAACTCGAACGTCAGCTACCCGACGTTAGCTGGCACTTCGGTCAAGCGGGATTTCGTGGAATTACCGAGCATGCTCAACGAGCACTGGCTGCCCACGCCGGAGGTCCTCAACCGGTTTGCGCTCCATTATCGGACGGGCAAGCCGATCCCGCCTGAGCTCGTTGCCAAGATTCAGAGGGCCAAGAACTTCAATCAGGGCTTCTCGACCGTCGAATACCTGGCCGGGGCCATCTACGATATGAAAATCCATCTCGCCGCGACGCCCGATCAAACGCTCGACGCAGGAGCGTTCGAGCAGCAGACGATGGCCGAGATCGGCTGTCCGAGCGAAATCGTCATGCGTCATCGCCCGACCCACTTCGGCCACATGTTTTCCAGCGACGGCTATTCGGCGGGTTATTACGTTTACCTCTGGGCCGATACGCTGACGGCCGACGCGTGCGACGCATTCAACGATGCGGGGAGCCTCTACGACAAATCGGTAGCAAAACGCTATTACGAGACAATCCTGAGCGTCGGCAATTCGGTGCCTCCCGACGAAGCCTTTCGCCGTTTCCGCGGCAGAGATGTCGACACGGACGCTCTGATGCGCCAACGCGGGTTTCCGGTATCCAAGATCTAGCGAGATGGCCCGTTCTGCAAATGCTCAGGTGTCTTCTCGGCGTTGTTGTACGAGGTTTCGCTCTGTGAGCGACGACCGAGTGCCGGACAGGCCACGGCGGAGCTGGAGGCGCGCGCCGGGGATAGGTTACGATACCAATTGGACGTCTGGAGGAGTGATGTCGATGGTCAAGCAGTGCGTCTTGGGTGTGCTGCTCGCTGTTGTCGCCGCGACGGCGGGCGCGGAAATGGCGGAGATCAATGTCGCGCAGCAATACGGCGT
>VBCS01000453.1 GCA_005888955.1 Betaproteobacteria bacterium | reverse complement strand
GCCATCTTGTTCCCGGCGTGGTGGCTGCCGGAGAAGCGGTAAGGATTGCGCAGGACTGCGTGAACTTCGCCTCGGCGCAGGAAAATGTTGATCGCGATGACTCCCGGCGAGCTCGACGGCTCGATGCCGTGATACACCGCGTTCTCCAGCAGCGGTTGCAGCACGAGCGGCGGCACGAGCGCGTCGCGCGGCATATTCTCGACGTGCCACTCGATCGTGAGGCGATCGCCGAGGCGAAGCTTTTCCAGATCCAGATATTGTCGGCAGAGCCTGATCTCATCCGCGAGCGGCGCGAGCTGCCGGTTGTCGCGCATCAGCACCCGAAACAGGTCCGCAAGGTCTTCCAGCGCCGTCTCGGCGCGCCGCGGCTCGCTGCGCACGAGCGAAAGCACAGCGTTGATGCTGTTGAACAGAAAATGCGGCCGTATTCGTGCCTGCAGCGCCTGCAGCCGCGCTTCCGTGATCGCCGGCGACAGCGCGTTGGCGCGGAGATGAAAATAGCCCAGCAGCACACCTGCCGTCAGCAGCGAGACTATGGCGTGTCGCAGCGCGAACACCGGCCCCTCATTAATCCCCAGCGTGACGAAGAGCGCGTCGATTGCGAGCGTGACTACCAGCGTCAGTGCCAGGATCACGATCGCCCCAGAGCGGTATTGCATGCGCTCGAGCCACGGCGCGAGCGCGTAGAGCACAAGCAGGTTCGCCAGCAGCTGTGGCTCGACGATCGCGGCGGCGTCGAGCCACGCACCGGAAAGCGCTTCCCAACGCGGCTCCCGAACGAATACCGCGATGAGCGCGAGGCCGTTCACGGCGAGCAGGATGCGCAGGACCGTGCCGAGGTTGCGTAACTCCGGCAGGCGAGGCAAATCCGGCTTTTGATTTATAATCGCGCGCATCGTTCGCTGCTGTCGACCCGCCGAATCCCTCCGAATAAGCTCCGCTGCCGGCGGCGGCGTGATCGGATCGGGGCCGCCTAAGCTATTGTGGGGAAGAGCCTCGGGCGAGGCAAGCCATGTCTAAGATCAAGTCCCGCAACAAGCCAGACGCAGGCGCGCTACCCGCGCGCGGCTGGTCGGGGCGCTTCGGCGAGCCGATGTCCGAGCGTATGCAGCGTTTCAACGCCTCGGTGGACTTCGACCGCCGCCTGGCTTCCGCCGATATCGCCGGCTCGCTGGCGCACGCGCGCATGCTCGCGGCGACGGGCGTCCTCTCCGCGGCCGACCTCGCCGCGATCGAGCGCGGCTTGAAAGAGATCGAAGGCGAAATCGAGCGCGGCGAATTCGTGTGGACCCGCGCGCTGGAGGACGTGCATCTCAATATCGAGCATCGGCTGACCGCGCTCGTGGGCGACGCGGGCAAGCGCCTGCACACGGCGCGCTCACGCAACGATCAGGTCGCAACCGATACGCGACTGTGGCTGCGCGAGGCGGTCGATGCGCTGACCGTTCAGCTGCGCGCGCTGCGCAAAGCATTGATCGACCTCGCCGAGACGCATGCCGACACGATCATGCCGGGATTCACTCACCTGCAGGTCGCTCAGCCGGTGACCTTCGGCCATCACCTGCTCGCTTATGAAGCGATGCTCGCCCGCGATGCCGAGCGTCTCGCCGACGGCCGGAGCCGGATCAACCGCCTGCCGCTGGGCAGCGCCGCACTGGCGGGCACCAGCTACCCGATCGATCGACAACGTGTCGCCGAGGAACTTGGTTTCGAGGCGCTGTGTTCGAATTCACTCGACGCCGTGTCGGATCGGGATTTCGCCGTCGAATTCGCCGCCGCCGCGGCGCTGATCATGGTCCATCTCTCGCGCTTCGCCGAGGAGCTCGTCATCTGGTCGAGCCCGCGATTCGGATTCGTGACCGTCGCCGATCGATTCTGCACCGGCAGCTCGATCATGCCGCAGAAGAGGAACCCGGACGTGGCCGAGCTGGTGCGCGGCAAGACCGCCCGCGTGATCGGCCATCTCACCGCGCTGCTCGTGCTGATGAAGGCGCAACCGTTGGCGTACAACAAGGACAATCAGGAAGACAAGGAGCCGCTGTTCGATACCGTCGACACGCTGGCCGACTGCCTCGCCATCCTGACCGAGCTCATCGAAACCGGCCTCACGCCCGTTCCCGAGCGGATGCGCGCCGCCGCGAGCGAAGGTTTCGCCACTGCGACGGATCTGGCGGACTATCTGGTGCGCAAGGGCATGCCCTTCCGCGATGCGCACGAGGTGGTCGCGCGCGCAGTGCGCCATGCGGAGCAGAAGGGATGCGATCTTGCAGGACTCCCACTGGCCGACCTGCAAAGATTCGCGCCTCTCGTCGACGAAGGCGTCTTTCGCGTGCTCACGCTCGAAGGATCGGTTGCGAGCCGCGACCATCCCGGTGGAACCGCACCGGCTCAGGTGCGCGCCGCCGCCAAAGCTGCTCGAGCGGCGCTCGACCGTACATGAGGGCAAGCGAGAGCCGTTAACCGCGCCGACATATGCGGCGCGAGGATCGTCGACAAATCGGAAGTGAGCGAACCATGGATGCAAAAAAGACGGCATTTATCGGTCTTGGGGTCATGGGCTTTCCGATGGCAGGCCATCTTGCGCGCGCCGGTCACCATGTCACCGTCTACAATCGGACGCCGGCGAAAGCTCTTCAGTGGACGGAAAAACACGGGGGGAAATCAGCGCCGACGCCCGCTGCCGCGGCGACGGCCGCGGAATTCGTCATGCTGTGCGTCGGTAACGACGATGACGTACGCTCGGTCGCACTCGCTCCCGAGGGCGCGCTATCCGGGATGAAGGCCGGCACGATCCTGATCGATCACACGACCGCATCGGCGACCATCGCGCGCGAAGTCTACGCCGCAGCAAAGGTGCGCGGTGTACGCTTTCTCGACGCGCCGGTCTCCGGCGGGCAGGCGGGGGCGGAAAACGGCAAGCTCACGATCATGGTCGGAGGAGATGCCGATGCGTTTGCGCTCGCTGAGCCCGTGCTGGCTTGTTATGCGCGCGCAGTCACGCTGATGGGCGGCCCGGGGGCCGGACAGCTCACTAAAATGGTCAACCAGATCAGCGTTGCCGGCGTGGTGCAGGCGCTCTCCGAAGGCGTCAACTTCGGCATGCGCGCCGGACTGGACATCGAGCGCGTGCTCGACGTCATCGGCAAGGGCGCGGCGCAGTCGTGGCAGATGGACAACCGCGGCAAGACGATGGCGGCCGACAAGTTCGATTTCGGATTCGCGGTCGACTGGATGCGCAAGGACCTTTCCATGGCGATCGCGGAGGCTCGAAGCAACGGCGCGGCGCTGCCCATGACGGCGCTCATCGACCAGTTCTATGCGCGCATCCAGGCACGGGGAGGTGGGCGCTGGGATACTTCGAGCCTGATCCGCCTGCTGCGCGACAAGGCATGAGAAGCTGTCTCCAAAACTACTGCGCGCCCCAATCGCTTTGTCGTTTCCTCGCTCGCCCTTCGCCGTACATT
>VBCS01000084.1 GCA_005888955.1 Betaproteobacteria bacterium | reverse complement strand
ACGATTACGCGCATCTCCCGGCAGCGGCGGTCGCGGCGCGGGGGCGGAAGGCGGCCACATGGCTGTGCGCACAGACGGCCGCAACAATACGGCCAAATTAACATTCATCGACAGTATCGACAGTGTTCATCACCAAGGAGGAAGTCATGAAACAGGTATTACGCAACACCGCCGCTGCGTTCGCGCTCGCGGCTGCGACGGCCGCGTTCGGCCAGCAAGGTCCGGTCGCCATCGTTGGCCTGATGGAGCTCTCGGGTACGGGCGCGACCGCCGGCACCAATTTCGATAACGGCGTCAAGCTCGCGGTCAAGGAAATCAACGCCGCGGGCGGCATCCTCGGCCGCAAGATCGAGTACACGTCGATGGACACGCAGTCGTCGGGCTCGTTCATCGTGAGCATGGTCGAGACCAAGCGCGCCGAGATTCCGAACTTCACCGGCGGCGAGGCGGCGAACATCACGCAGCAGGGCAACCCGTACGTGTTCCGCACGTCATTCACGCAATCGACGGCAATGCCCAAGCTCGCGCGTTACATCAAGGACACGGTGAAGGCGAAGTCCGTGGCGATGGTGTGGGTCAACAACGACTTCGGCAAGGGCGGCCGCGACTCGATGAGCAAGGCACTCGAAGCGCAGGGCATCAAGGTCGCCGCCGACATCTCGACCGATCCGGGCCAGGTCGATTTCTCCGCCGCAGTGCTCAAGGTCAAGCAGTCGAACGCCGACGCGGTATTCGTCTACACCAACGAAGAGGAGTCGGCGCGGGCGTTGCGCGAGCTCAAGAAGCAGGGCTACGACAAGCCTATCATTGGCGAAACGACGCTTACCGGGCAGAAGGTGATCGAGCTGGCGGGCGACGCGGCCAACGGCGCGATCGCGCACGTCGGCCTCACCGTCGATGCGCCGCAGCCGGGGATCAAGGCCTTCGACGAGAAGTTCCAGAAGGAATACAAGTACAAGAGCGACCACAACGGGATGAAGGGCTACACCGGAATGTACGTGGTGAAGGCGATGACCGAGCGCATCAAGAAGTTCGACGGCAAGGAGTTCGCGAAGACGCTGCACGGCGCGACGATCAAGGTCAAGGATTATCCCGGCGTGCTCCTCGACGTGCACTTCGACAACAACGGCGACCTCGACCGCGAAAGCTTCCTGGTCAAGGTGGAGAAAGGCAAGCAAGTGGTGACCGCGACATTGCCTCCGGTGAATCCGATCCAATAGCGCGCAAGAAAAGGGAGGCGGCCGCGCGGGGCGCGGTCGCTATGTAGGAGGAGGGAGGAGGAAGGCATGGCTGACTTCTTGCAACTCATCATTTCCGGAACTGCGACCGGCGCGATCTACGCGCTCTGCGCGCTGGGATTCACGCTGCTCTGGCAGGCGTCGGGAACGATCAACTTCGCGCAGGGCGAGTTCGTGATGCTCCCCGCCTTCATGATGTTGTTCTTCATCAATACCGCGGGGCTCCCGCTCTGGCTCGCCTTCCTGCTCACCTGCCTGGTGGCGATGTTGCTGCTCGGTTACACCTTCAAGCGGGTGATCGTCGATCCGCTGATCCGCCACGGCGTCATCCCGATGGTGATCGCGACGCTCGGGCTCTCGATCGGCGTGAAGCAGCTCACCAAGGCGGGCGTGACCGCGCAGGCCATGCCGTTCAACAGCCCTTTTCCCGATGGCCTGCTGGCGTTGGGCGACTTCAAGGTCTCCTACGCCGACATCGGCACGCTTCTCATGGCGGGCCTGATCGTCATCGGCTTGCAGCTGTTTCTGAACCGTACCGTCACCGGCCGCGCGATGCAGGCGGTGGCGCAGAACACCGACGCGGCCAAGGTTCTGGGGATCAACGTGCAGCGCATGGTGCTCTACGTGTTCCTGATCAACGCCGTGCTGGCGGTCGTCGCGGCGCTGCTCGTTACGCCCACGTACCTCGCCAAGTTCGACATGGGCGAGTCGATCGGACTGAAGGCGTTCTACGCGGCGATCATCGGCGGCTTCAACCAGACGCGCGGCGCGCTGCTTGGGGGCGTGCTGGTCGGCGTCCTGGAAAACCTGACCGGCGCTTACATCTCGCCCGCGTACAAGGAAGGCGTCGCGCTGCTCCTGTTCCTCGTCGTCATCTGCTCGCGCTCTACGCGATCCTGCCGCTATTCCTCAAGAACTACGGCATCTACCTGATGACGCTGTTGTGCGTGTATCTCATGGCGGCATTTGGGTTGAACCTGATCGTCGGTTACGCCGGACAGATGTCGATCGGGCAGGCGGCGTTCTACGGCATCGGCGCCTACATCGCCGGTATTCTGATGGTCAAGATGGGCATTTCGTTCTGGCTCGTCCTGCCGATCGCGGCGGTCGCATGCTTCGCGATCGGGCTGGCGCTGGGCTTCCCCGCATTGCGGGTGCAACACCATTACCTCGCCTTCGCGACGCTGGGGTTCAACGTCCTCGTCTTCCTCGTGATGCGCAACGAGGAGCAGCTCACCGGCGGCACCTTCGGGATTTCCAACATCCCGCGGCCTTCCCTATTCGGCTGGTCGCTCGACGGCGCGCTGCCGTTTTTCTACTTTGCATTTGCATCGGTGATCATTCTCGCGCTGGTGCTGTGGTGGCTGCTGCGCTCGCCCTGGGGCCGCGCCTTCGCGGCGCTGCGCGACAATCCGATTCGCGCCGAGAGCACGGGGGTCAACATCACGGCATACACGTTGCTGGCCTTCGCGATCGGCGCTGCGTGCGCGGGCATCGGCGGAGTCTATCTGGCGGCGCTGGTCAACTTCATCGAGCCCGGACAGTTCCATCTCTCGGTGTCGCTGATGATGCTGCTCGCGGTCATCGTCGGCGGCTCGGGCCGCTTCTTCGGACCCGTGCTGGGGTCGGTGGTCGTCATCCTGCTGCCCGAGTGGCTGCGCTTTCTGCAGGACTGGTATCTGGCGATCTTCGGATTTGCGGTGATCGTGCTGATGGTCTTCCTGCCGGGCGGGCTGCTTTCGCTCGCCGACCGCTTCAAGGCCCGCGGAGCTGCCAAATGACGCCGTTCCTCGAAGTCAGGGACATGAAGAAGCAGTGCGGCGCGGTCAAGGCCGTCGATGGCGTGGCGATGTCGGTCGGCCCCGGCGAGATCGTCGGCGTGATCGGGCCCAACGGCTCGGGCAAGACGACGCTGGGCCAGATCAAGCCGACCGCCGGCAGCGTGGAGTTCTGCGGCGAGGATATCACCGGCATGTCGCCGCTGGAGCTGTCGCGCCGCGGTGTGGGGCGCACGTTCCAGACGCTGCAAGTCTTCGTGAAGCTTTCGGTGCGCGACAACCTGATCGCGGCGGCGCAGGAGTTCAAGGGCACGATGCCGGGACGCCTGTTCGCGGCGCCCGATGCCGGGCTCGGCCATCACGCCGACGAGATGATCGAGCTCTTTCGTCTGAAGCACGTCGCGTATCTGCCTGCGGGCAGCTTGTCGTACGGCCAGCAGAAACTCATCGATATCGCGATGGCGTTCATGCCGGCGCCCCGGCTGGTGCTGCTCGACGAGCCCTGCGCGGGCGTCAACCCGAGCCTGGTCGACCAGCTGCACGATCTGCTGGTCGAGCTCAACAAGACGCAGGGCGGGAGCTTCGTGGTCATCGAGCACAACATGGACTTCATCATGAAGCTCTGCCCGCACGTCGTGTGCATGGTCGAAGGCAAGGTGCTCGCCGAGGGACCGCCGAAGGAAGTGCAGTCGAACCGGCAGGTGCTCGAAGCCTATTTAGGCAACTGAGTAACGCAACCGAGTGGGGAATCAGCCATGGCCGAGAAGATCATCGAGTTCGACAAAGTCGTCGCCGGGTATACGCCCAGTCTTACGATCCTGAACGATCTCACGCTCGACGCGCGCAAGGGCGAGATCACGCTGCTGATCGGTCCGAATGGCGCCGGCAAGTCCACGGTATTGAAGACTTTGTTCGGCATGCTCGTTCCCCGTTCCGGCGAGGTCCGCTTCGAGGGCAAGCGCGTCAACGGCAAGTCGCAGCGCGAATTGCTGGGCGAGGGGATCGCGTTCGTGCCGCAGGGGCGCAATCTGTTCGGCTCGCTGTCGGTGCGGCATAACCTCGAGTTAGGCGGCATCACGCTGCCGCGCGGCGAGCTCAATGGACGCATCGACGAAGTGCTCGCGCGCTTTCCCCGCATCAAGGAGCGCATCGACAACCAGGCCTCGACCATGTCGGGCGGCGAGCAGAAGCAGCTCGAGGTTGGGCGCGCACTACTCCTGCACCCGCGCGTGCTCCTGATC
>VBCS01000083.1 GCA_005888955.1 Betaproteobacteria bacterium | reverse complement strand
GGCACGATGTGGGCCGCATCGCCGGCAAGAAACAATCGGCCGTGCTGCATGGGCTCGCAGACGAAGCTGCGCATCGCGATGATGTTCTTCTGGATGATCGGCCCCTCATGCGGCGCCCAGCCGTCGTGGGTCGCCAGCCGAGCACGGAATTCGGCCCAGATACGCTCGTCCGGCCAGTTGGCCACATCGTCGTGAGGATCGCATTGGAAATACAGCCTCTGAAGATCGGGTGAGCGTGTGCTGACCAGCGCAAAGCCGCGCGCGTGATGTGTGTAGATTAGCTCCTGCGACGACGGCGGCGCCTGGGTGAGTATCCCGAACCAGCCGAACGGATAGACGCGCGTGTACTCGGTGCGTGCCGATGACGGTATCGCCGGGCGGCAGACGCCGTGAAAACCGTCGCAGCCCGCGATGAAGTCGCAGGCGAGTTCCTCGCTCGCGCCGCCACCGCGGAAGCGGATCTTGGGCGTCGCCCGGTCGAAATCGTGGACGCTCACGTCGGCAGCCCCGAAGACGATCTTGCCGTCGGCCGCGAGCCGCGCCGCGACCAGATCCTTTATGACCTCATGCTGGGCGTAGACGGTGATTGCCTTGCCGCCGGTCAGCTCGGAGAGATCGATGCGATGGCTGCGGCCGGCGAACCGCAATTCGATGCCGTGGTGAACTGCCCCTTCGCGCTGCATGCGTTCGCCGACGCCGATCGCCTTGAGCAGATCGACAGTGCCCTGCTCGAGCACGCCCGCGCGGATGGTCGCTTCGATGTCCGCGCGGCTCCGATTCTCAAGCACGACCGACTCGATGCCTTCGCCGTGCAGCAGATGCGAAAGCAAGAGCCCGGCGGGGCCCGCGCCGACGATGCCTACCTGCGTGTGCATCGGCTTTCCTCCTTTGAAGCGCTGCTGTCGTACTCCCGATCTTGCATGGCATGGTAGCTGTGCCGCCGCGGCCGGCGCAACCGCTGCGGCCCTCGCAAGCTCGTTATCGGGTCGCTGGCGCGCGCGGTATCCGTACCGCGGCGGCGATCGCGAAGCGATTGTGTAATAATCGCGCGCGGGGCGCGTCCAACGCGCCCCTGTTTTTCGAGGAACTCTCCGCTCATGCCGCTAAGCAAGAACACCATGTCGGCGCAAAGCTGTCGCCCGGCGTCAATGGCCGCTGCGCATTGCGTGCTTGCGCTTTTCACCGTGGCGCTACTCACCGCGTGCGGCAAGGACGATGCTGCATCGCGCGCAGCGGCCGCCGCACCGGCCGCGGTGCCGGTGCATATCGCCAAGGTCGAGCCGAAGCGTGTCCCCATCCGGTTCGACATCGTCGGTCAGGTCGAAGGCTCGAAGCAGGTCGAGGTGCGCGCGCGCGTTTCCGGCATCCTCCAGAAACAGTTCTATCGCGAGGGCGATCCGGTGAAAGAGGGCGCGCCGCTGTTCGAAATCGATCGCGCGCCGTACGAGGTTGCGCTCGCGCAGGCGAGGGCGCAGCTTGCGCAGGCGACGGCGCAAGTCGAGCAAGGGCGGCGGGAGGAAGCGCGGCTGAAGCCGCTGGTCGCCGATCGCGCCGTCAACGCCGCCGTGCGCCAAGCTGAGCTCAATCTGTCGTACACCAACGTGACCGCGCCCGTGGCGGGCATCAGCGGGCGCGCGGAACATTCGATCGGGACGCTGATCACGACCGACGCGGCCAGCAGCCTGCTCACGACGATCAATCAGTTGACGCCGATCTGGGTGCGCTTCAGCCTGGCCGAGACCGATCTCGCGAAGCTTCCGGGCGGGCGGCTGTCGCGAGCGACGCCGGTCGACGTTCAGCTCGTGTTTCCCGACGGCTCGACTTACCCGACCAGGGGCCGCCTCAATTTCGCCGCCACCGCGCTCGACGCCAGGCTCGGCACGCAGCAACTGCGCGCCGAGTTCGACAATCCGCGCGAGCAGCTTCTTCCCGGCCAGTTCGTCACCGTGCGCATCACCGCCGGCGAGCGGGACAACGTGTTCCTCGTTCCGCAAGCCGCCGTCGTCCAGACCGAGAAGGCGTATCTCGTATTCGTCGTCGACGCCGAGGGCAAGGCGCAGGCGCGGCCGGTAAAGACCGGCGACTGGATCGGGTCCGACTGGGTGATCATGTCCGGACTGAATACCGGCGACCGAGTGATCGTCGATAATCTGCTGAAGGTCCGGCCCGGCGTGCCGGTGACCGAAGCGCCGGCGGCCAGCGCCGCGCCGGCGCAACCGGCGTCATCCGGCGCGCCGGCCAAGTAGGGACGGCGGCCGTGTCCTTCTCGCAGTTCTTCATCAACCGGCCGATCTTCGCCGGCGTCATCTCGATCATCATCACGCTGGCGGGACTCATTGCCTCGCAGGTGCTCCCGGTCGCGCAGTATCCGGAGATAGCGCCTCCGACAGTCGTGATTACGGCCAACTATCCGGGCGCGAGCGCGGAGACGCTGGCGCGCACCGTCGCGGCACCGATCGAGGAGCAGCTCTCCGGCGTCGAGAACCTCTCTTACTTCAGCTCGACGGCGGCGACCAACGGCACGCTGACGATCGCCTGCACGTTCGAGGTCGGCTCGAACGCCGACAAGGCGGTGATCGATGTCAACAACCGCGTCGCGATCGCGCTGCCGCGGCTTCCCGACGTCGTGCGGCAGACCGGCGTGGTCGCGCAAAAGCGTTCGACGGACATTCTGCTCGTCATCGCGCTTACGTCGAACGACCCGCGCTACGATACGCTTTATCTCAGCAACTACGCCACGATCAACATCCTGGACGAGCTCAAGCGCATTCCCGGCGTTGCCGACGCAACCATATTCGGCGCGCGCGACTACTCGATGCGCATCTGGCTCAACCCGGCGAAAATGTCGCAGCTAGGCATCACCGCGACCGACGTCGCGAGCGCGATCTCGGCTCAGAACTATCAGTATGCCGCCGGCAAGATCGGTGCCGAGCCGGCACCGGCCGGGCAGGCACTCGTCTACACCGTCACCGCGCGTGGGCGCCTCGAGGACCCCGCCGATTTCGGCAATATCGTGCTGCGCTCCACCGGTCCCGGCGGCGCACTGCGCGTCCGCGATGTCGCGCGGATCGAGCTGGGCGCCGTGAGCTACGACGCATTCACCAACCTCGACGGCCAGCCGACCGTTGGCATCGCGGTGTTCCTGCAGTCGGGCGCGAACGCGCTCAAGGTCGCCGACTCGGTGCGCTTGGGGATAGCGCGGCTCGCGCAGACCTTCCCGCAGGGCGTGACGCAGCTTATCCCGTTCGATACGACGCGTTTCGTGCAGCAGTCGATCCACGAGGTGGTCATTACGCTGAGCGAGGCGGCGTTTCTGGTGCTGCTGGTCGTGTTCGTGTTCCTGCAGAGCTGGCGCGCGACGCTGATCCCTATCATCGCGGTGCCGGTGTCGCTTATCGGCGCGTTCGGCGGCCTCATGCTCTTCGGTTTCACCTTGAACACGCTGACGCTGTTTGCGATCGTGATTGCAACCGGGATCGTAGTTGACGACGCGATCGTGGTGCTGGAAAACGTCGAGCGGCTGATGGCGGAGAAGAAGCTCTCGCCCAAGGAGGCCGCGATCGAGTCGATGCGCGAAGTAACCGGTGCGATCGTCGCCATCGAGCTGGTTCTGGTGTCGGTGTTCGTGCCGGTCGCGTTCCTCGGCGGGCTCGCCGGCAAACTCTACCAGCAATTCGCGGTCACGGTGGCGACCGCGGTCACGATCTCCGGCGTGGTCGCGCTGACGCTCACGCCCGCGCTGTGCGCGCTGTTGCTCAAACCTCAGCACATCGAGAACCGCCTGTTCCGGCCGTTCAACCGTTCGTTCGCGTGGCTGACCCGCTTCTATCTCTCCTGCGTGCGGGCCACCGCACGCCACCGGGTCATCGCCCTTCTCGCCTTCGCCGCAATCCTCGGCGTCGATGCGCTGCTGTTCAGGACGGTGCCCAGTGGGTTCGTCCCGCCGGAGGATCAGGGCTACATCATCGGCTCGCTCACGCTGCCGGACGGCGCGACGCTGCAGCGCACGCAGGAACTGGGCGCGACGGTGCAGAAGATCCTGCTCGGGCACCCTGCAGTCGAGCACGTTTTCGTGGTCAACGGGTTCGACGTGATTGCGGGAGCGAACAAGACCAATGCTGCGACGATCTTCATCCCGCTCAAGCTCTGGGACGAGCGCAAGGCGACCGCCGACGACGTGGCCAAGTACGTGATCGCTCAGGGCGCGACGCTGCCGCAGGGGACGGTGCTCGCGTTCAATCCGGCGGCGATCCGGGGCCTCGGGACGGCCGGCGGATTCGAAGTGTATTTGCAGGACCGCGCCGATGCCGATCCGCAGAAGCTCTATCAGAACCTGCAGCAATTCTTGAGCGAGCTTCGCAAGCGGCCGGAGCTCACTGCCATCGCGTCGTTCTACCGGCCCACCTCGCCGCAACTCTATCTCGACGTCGACCGCGAGAAGGCGGTCGCGCTCGGTGTCCCGATCAAGGACGTCTTCGACGCGCTGCAAGCGACGATGGGCGTGCTCTACGTCAATGACTTCAACAAGTTTGGCCACACCTACCGCGTTCAGCTGCAGGCGGAAGGCGCGTATCGCGCCACGCCGGAAGATCTCGGTAATGTCTACGTGCGTTCGTCGAGCGGCGGCATGATTCCGGTGAAGGCGCTGATCAGCATGAAAAACGTGGTCGGGCCCGAGCAGCTCGCACGTTACAACGGTTTCCTCGCCGCCAAGGTTCTCGGGAACAGCGCGCCCAATGTGAGCTCCGGCCAGGCGATCACGGCGGTCGAGGATGTCGCCGCGAAGACGCTGCCGGCCGGTTACACGATAGCCTGGACGGGTCAGGCGTTCCAAGAAAAACGCGTCGGCACGCAGTCGATCATCGCCTTCAGCTTCGCGATCGTGATGGTGTTTTTGATTCTCTCCGCCAATTACGAGCGCTGGTCGCTGCCGACCGCGGTGTTGCTCGCGGTGCCATTCGGCTTGCTCGGCGCGCTCACCGCGATCTTCCTGCGCAATTTCAGCAACGACGTCTACTTCCAGATCGGCCTGCTGGTGATGATCGGCCTAGCGGCGAAGAACGGGATCCTGATCGTCGAATTCGCGGCGCAGGAGCAGGCGAAGGGGCTCGCACCGCTGGAGGCGGCGCTCGAAGCGGCGCGGCTGCGCTTTCGCCCGATCGTCATGACCTCGCTCGCGTTCATGTTGGGGGTACTGCCGCTGGTGCTCGCGAGCGGCGCCGGCGCGGCCGCGAGGCGATCGATGGGTACGGGAGTGTTCGGCGGCATGCTCGTCGCAACATTCATCGCCACCGTTTTCATTCCGCTCTTCTTCGTGCTGCTGTCGGGGCGCAAGGCGAAGCCCGCTGCGGTGCCTGCGGTCGTCGACGTGAAACCGGCATGAGCGCCGCAGGGCCAAGGCGCGGGTGCGCCCCCTTCGGGGGCAGCGCAGCAGCGGCAGCCGCAAGCGTGGGGGTACACCAATGAACCTGCGCCGTCTGCTGATCGGCCTGGCCGGGTTCGCACTCGCCGGCTGCATGGTCGGGCCGGATTACGAGCGGCCGACCGTGCCATTGCCGGATGCGTTCACGGGCGCCGACGCGACCACCGTGGTTGCGGACTCCGTGCCGCCGGAATGGTGGCGGCTGTTCGGTGACCCCACGCTCGACGAGCTTGTCGCCACGGCACGCGCGAACAACACCGATATTCGCCAGGCGGTCGCGCGCATCGAGGAAGCCGACGCAAACTTGCGCGCGGTCCACGCGGCGCTGTTTCCGGAGATCGATCTTTCCGGCAACGCGAACCGGACGGCTTTCAGCAGCAAGGTCGCGTCGCCGCCTGCCGCCGGCACGCCCAGCGTGCGCAATGATCTCCGGCTCGCGCTCACGTCATCGTTCGAGGTCGATTTCTGGGGCAAGCTCCGCCGGGCGACCGAGGCGGCGCGCGCGCAGGACCTCTCCACGCGGTACGCCCGGGAAGTCGTGACACTCTCGATTGCGGCGTTGACGACGCAGACGTATTTCTCGCTGCGCTCGCTCGACGCGCAGATCGCCTCGACGCGCGCGACGCTTGCGTCCCGTGACGAGACGCTCTCGATCGTGCGCCGGCGCGCCGAGGGCGGCCTCGCTTCGGACCTGGATGTCCGCCAGGCGGAAGGCGCACGCTTCGATGCGGCGCTCCAGCTCGACGAGTTCACGCGGCAGCGCGAGCTTGGCGAACACCTTCTCGCCACGCTGACGGGAAAGCTCGATCTCACGCTCGTTCCCGGCGACATCACGCAGCTGCCGCGGCCCGCGGCTCCGCCCCCCGGGATACCGTCGACGCTGCTCGAGCGGCGCCCCGACATTCGCCAGGCCGAGCAGGACCTGATCGCCGCGAACGCCCAGATCGGCGTGGCCAAGGCGCAGCTTTTTCCCACGATCACGCTCACCGGAAACTTCGGCGGCGAGAGCGCCGCGCTTGCGGGACTGTTCACGCTGCCGGGGCGCATCTGGGCGCTCGGCGCAAATCTCTCGGCGCCGATCTTCGAAGGCGGCAAGCTCAGCGCGCTGGTCGACGTGCAGCGGGCACGCCGGCAGCAATCGCTCGCGAATTATGAGAAGACGATCCAGACCTCATTCCGCGAAGTCGTCGACGCGTTGACCAACGTGCGCCAATACGCCGCGACGGAGCGTGATGCGCAAGCCAGTGTCGATGCCGCGCGCGAGGCGCTGCGGCTCGCCACGATCCGTTACGAAGCGGGCTACACGCGGTTTCTCGACGTGCTCGATGCCCAGCGCAGCCTCAATATCTCCGAGCTGGCGTTGATCCGCAGCCGCCAGAACCTGCTGTCCGCGAACGTCGACCTGATGAAGGCGCTGGGCGGCGGATGGGAGCCCGGAGAACGCACGGCGCGGCGCTAGCGAGCGCCAGCAAACGAGCGTCCAGCTAAGACCGCGCGAGAGAGCAAGGCGCAGCCGCGGAATTCCCAGTACGACCCCGATCCGGACGCGGAGACCGAACATGGCATTGCGAATCGAAGACTACGCGCTGATCGGCAACACGCGTGCTGCAGCGCTCGTAGGTCGCGACGGATCGATCGACTGGCTTTGCGCGCCGCGCTTCGACTCGCGTGCCAGCTTCGCCGCACTGCTCGGCACGCGTGAGCACGGTCGCTGGTTGCTGGCGCCGCGCCAGAGACCGCGCGCCGTACGGCGTCGCTATCGCGACCAGACGCTGGTTCTCGAGACCGACTTCGAAGTCGCCTCGGGCGCCGTCCGCGTGATCGACTGCATGCCGCTATGGCCGGAGCGCACGGACCTTGTGCGCATCGTCGAATGCCTCCGCGGCCGCGTTCCCATGCGCATGGAGTTCATTCTCCGCTGCGGCTATGGCATCGTGACGCCGTGGGTGCGGCGCGTCGACGACGCGCTGCTCGCCACCGCCGGCCCCGACTCTTTCGAGCTGAGATCGGCGGTCGAGACGCGCGGCGTCGACTTCACCACCGTCGCCAACTTCACGCTTTCGCGCGGCGAGCGCGTGCCCTTCGTGCTCACGTACTTTCCCTCGCACCAGCCGCGGCCCCTGCCGATCGACCCTTACGCCGCGATCGATGCAACAGAGCGCGCCTGGCGCACGTGGTGCGGCCGCTGCACGTACGGCGGCCGCTGGGGGGACGCCGTCGTCCGCTCTCTGATCACGCTCAAGGCACTGACGTACGCGCCCACCGGCGGCATGGTCGCCGCCGCAACGACTTCGCTGCCCGAGCGCATCGGTGGCGTGCGGAATTGGGATTATCGCTTCTGCTGGCCGCGCGACGCGACGATGACGCTGTATGCGCTGCTCCTTTCGGGCTATCGCGACGAAGCACAGTCGTGGCGCCAGTGGCTCTTGCGCGCGGCGGCGGGAAAGCCCGAGGACCTGCAGACGGTGTACGGCGTGGCCGGAGAGAGGCAGCTCGTCGAGCTCGAGCTGCCGTGGCTGCCGGGTTACGAGCGCTCGGTACCGGTGCGGATCGGCAACTTAGCCGCCGCGCAGACTCAGCTCGACGTTTATGGCGAGGTGATCGACGCCCTGGCCGTGGCGCGCTCGGCAGGTCTCGATCCGGATGCCGACGCGTGGCGATTCGAGCGCGTGCTGATCGCTTTTCTCGAAAAGAGCTGGCAGGAGCCCGATAACGGCATCTGGGAAGTGCGCGGCGAGAAGCGGCACTTCACGCATTCCAAGGTCATGGCCTGGGTCGCGGTCGATCGGGCGATCAAGACGGCGGTGAAAAATCGGTTCGATGCTCCGCTCAAACGCTGGCGCCGATTGCGCGCGCGTATTCACGCCCAGGTTTGTCGGCGCGGCTATGACCCGGCGCGGCGCTCGTTCGTTCAGTCCTACGGCTCCAACGAGGTCGATGCGAGTCTGCTGCTGATACCGCTGGTTGGGTTCGTCCCGCCGACCGATCCGCGCGTGCGTGGAACGCTTGCTGCGATCCAGAAGGATTTGCTCGTCGACGGGCTTGTCGCCCGCTATCGCACCACGGAGGACCTGGATGGATTGCCGCCCGGCGAGGGTCTGTTCCTCCCCTGCTCGTTCTGGCTCGCCGACAACCTCTGCCTCGCCGGGCGTCGCGACGAGGCCGAAGCGCTGTTCACGCGCCTGCTCGCACTGCGCAACGATGTGGGATTGCTTGCCGAAGAATACGACCCGCGCGCGCGGCGCCAGCTCGGCAACTTTCCGCAGGCGATCACCCATGTCGCGTTGATCAACACGGCGCGCAATGTGAGCAGCCGCGGCGGACCTTGCGAGCATCGCAGCGGCGGAATGCGGAAGGCGCCGCCCGAAAGCGGGCACGTGAAGCGCCGCCGCGGCCGCGGTCGCGAGAAAGCTGGCTGAGAGGTGAAAAAGAACGGGCGCGCTCGGGGCTCTCAAGCGCGCCTGTTTCTTCTAGCGGCGGTGAGCGTACGCGTCAGACGCGGCGGCGATACTCGCCGGTGCGGGTGTCGATCTCGATCCTGTCGCCGGTCGCGACGAACAGCGGAACCTGCACCTGGAGACCGCTGCCGAGCTTCGCGGGCTTGAGAACTTTGCCCGAAGTATCCCCGCGCACCGCGGGCTCGGTGTAGGCGATCTCGCGCACGACGCTGTTTGGAAGCTCGACCGAGATCGGCTTGCCGTCATACAGCGTCAATTCGCACTGCAGCCCGTCCTCGAGATAGTTGACGGCATCGCCGATGTTTTCTTTCTCGACCTCGATCTGGTTGTACTCGCTGTCCATGAACACGTACAGCGGGTCCTGGAAATAGGAGTAGGTCACTTCCTTGCGCTCGAGCTGAACGACATCGAATTTCTCGTCGGCGCGATAAACGGTCTCCGTTCCTGAGTTGGACAGGAGATTCTTGAGCTTCATCTTCACGACGGACGCATTGCGGCCGGATTTGTTGAACTCGGCCTTCTGCACGACCATCGGATCGTTGCCGATCATGATGACGTTGCCGGCGCGGACTTCCTGCGCGGTTTTCATAAGTGCACCCTAAGCTAATCCATTGAATCCATTGATTCGGACAACCAATAATTATACCCGATCCGCGCAGAATTTGACCAGGCCCTCGGCCAAGTCCGATTGAGCGGCCAGCGCCGATGTCCAGGATTCGGCGTGGGTGCTAAGCGCGGGAAGGGCAGCGGCAAACTGCTGCCACGCCGCGCCCGCGTCGCCTTCGCCATTCCAGGCGATCGAAAGCCTTCTCAACGCCGCCGCTGGATCCGGTGGCAGCGCGGCGCCGTAGCGCGCGAGAAATGCGTCGAGCTTCAACCGATGTGCGTTCTCGGTTTGCGGGTACACGTGCCAGACCAGCGGCCGTGCCGCCCACTGTGCGCGGACGAACGAATCCTCGCCGCGAACGAAATTGACGTTGCAGGCCCAGAGCAGCTGGTCGTAATCGTCCTGGGCGACGAAGGGCACGGCGGCGAGCGTGAGCCGGCCACGGCCGAAGCGCCTGCCCGCATGGAGTTCGGCACCGCCGGTCCAGCGCGCGAGCATTGCGTTCGCCGTGCCTTCGGGAACGAGGCACAGGATCGGTGGGTCGCTTTCCGTCCATGCGTCGAGAAGGGATGGAAGCGGAGCGTTGGGATAGCAGAACAGAGACACAATTCGCACTTCCGGCGCGGGCGCCGCGATACCCAGCGCTCGCCATAGCGCTTCTCGCGCACCAGGAGCCGCTCGAAAACGATCGCGGCGGGGAAGGAGGTCGCGCTCGCGCAGGAGCCCGCCGCTCTGCACCGTGAATCCCGGGAAGAAGAAATAACGCGTGAGCGGGAGCGCCGGATGCCGCGAGGCGAGCCCGTGGCAGCCTTCGATCCACGATTCGGCGGAGAGATATTCCAGGTTGATCCAGACCGGCGGCCGGCCGCGCGCCGCCATCGCTCCGAGGTACGACGGCGGCAGCCCACAGCCGAACGCTTCGACGACGACGTCGCTCGGGTCTGACGCGAGATGCACCTGCGCGCCTCCCCAGCGGCACACGTCGACGCCTCGTGCGCGTTGCTCGCTCGTCGCCGCATCGATCTCCGGCGCAAGGCGCGCGAGCGCCCGCATGTCGTCGACGAACAGTCGCACTGCGATAGCGTGCTCGCCGGCGAGCTGGCGTGCAAGACGCCAGGCGACACCGACGTCGCCGTAATTGTCGACGACGGTGCAGAAGATGTCCCAGCGAGGGGCGGGTGCGGACACGAGGCGGCGTGTCGGGTCGAGGATTAGGTTAAGGAACCTCTGAACAAGTCACACATGAGCCGCGTTTCTGGCGCAATGGCCTCAGATGCTAGGCGTCGTGGCGCAGCGAATAGTTCATCTTATTCGCAAGCCGCGCAACAACGCAGATGAGTGCCATTGCGCCGAAACCCAAAGGGACGGACGCTTTCCGGGCGATCTGCTTTGTCGCGCCGCTCGCCCATGGGGGCCTGCCATGGGCCTCGCGTCGCTTCGCGCAGCTCATCCCGGAAAGCGTCCGTCGCGGCCACGCGGGACTTATTCAGAGGTTCCTTAGCACCAAACGCGCCGACGCGCCAGCAAGGGGAACCGGAAGTCGCTGCAGTACAATGCGCGGCGAGCGCCCGCGAGGGCGATCCTGACGAACAATAGCTTGAACTCTGTGTCGATCTTGCTCGCACGCCCCCGGGTTCCATGCCGTGGCCGCGTGGCGGCCGGCGCCTGCGAAAGACCGCGGCGATGAGCACGACGCTGCAATCATCCTCCGCCGCCGAGCTCGTTCGCGCGCCGCTTTTCGTCGACGTCGTCTCGGACGTCGTCTGCCCCTGGTGCTACGTCGGCAAGCGCAAGCTCGAAACCGCGCTGGCCCGATGGCGCGCCGACCAGCCGGATGTCGCGGCCACCGTACGCTGGCATCCGTTTGAGCTCAACCCGGATCTGCCGGTGGAGGGTATTCCACGTACGGCGTATCTCGAGCAGAAATTCGGCGGAAAGGCGCGCGCGGTTGAAATCTATACGCGGGTGCGAGCCGTCGGCGCAGAGGTCGGTATCCCCTTCGACTTCGACCGGATCTCAAGGCAGCCGAATACACGCGACGCGCATCGCCTGATCGCATGGGCGCAGCAGCGCGGCGACGCCGGGGCGCTGGTCGATCGTTTGTTCCGCGCGTATTTCATCGAGGGCCGATGGATCGGCGCGCGCGACGAGCTGGCCGCGCTCGCGGCCGGCGGCGGCCTCCCGGACGATGAGGCGCGCGCGATGCTTGCGTCGGACGCATACCGCGCGGAGGTCGAAGCGGAATATCGCGAGGCGCAGGAGGCCGGTATCACCGGCGTTCCGTTCTTCATCTTCAACGGTCGCACCGCGGTTTCCGGCGCGCACGACCCGGACGTGCTGCTCGAGGCGATCGCCGCCGCGCGCGCCGACGCATGAGCGGCAACCCGGGTGGCGATACCCTCGGCGCGCTGTTCGCCGCGCAGCGAATGGCGTTCGATGCCGAGCGCAATCCTTCGTTCGCCGTGCGCCGCGACCGGCTCGACCGGCTCGCTGCGCTGGTTGACGCGAACGAGGCGGAGCTCGTCGCGGCGATCGCCGCCGATTTCGGCGTCCGCCCGGCGCAGGAGACGCGGCTCGCCGAGCTGTTCATGGTGACAGCCGGCATCCGCCATGCGCGGCGTAATCTCCGGCGGTGGATGCGCTCGCGCAGCGTTCCTACGCCGCTCTATCTCCGCCCGGGCGGGAGCCGCATTGTGCGCCAGCCGCGCGGGGTCGCCGGCGTCATCAGCCCATGGAATTATCCGGTGCAGCTCGCGTTGCTGCCGATCGTGGCGGCGCTTGCAGCGGGCAATCGCGTGCTGCTCAAGCCGAGCGAGCTCACTCCGAAAACCTCAGCGCTTCTGGAGCGCATCGTCGGCTCCCGTTTCGCCGCCGACGAGTTCGCCGTCGTCACCGGCGGTGCGGAGGTCGGCCAGGCATTTGCGCGGCTGCCGTTCGATCACCTGTTTTTCACCGGCTCGACGCGGGTTGGACGCGAGATCGCGCGCGCGGCGGCGGAAAACCTGACCCCGCTCACCCTCGAGCTCGGCGGCAAGTCGCCCGCACTCATCCATGCCGACGCCGACGTCGAAGCGCTCGCACCCCGGCTCGCGGTGGGCAAGCTCCTGAACGCCGGACAGACCTGCATCGCACCCGACTATGTGCTCGCACCTGCGGACAGAGTCGATGCGCTGATCGAGGCGCTGGCCTCGAGCGTCGCTGCCCTCTATCCGCAGCTCGGCGCCAATCCCGACTACACGAGCATCATCAACGATCGCCACTACGCCCGGCTCGCCGCGCTGATCGATGACGCGGAGGCCAAGGGGGCGCGGGTCGTGCGGCTCAATCCCGGTAACGAGTTCCTGCCTGAGCGGGCGCGCAAGCTCGCGCCGACGCTGCTCGTCGACGTGCGCGACGACATGGCGGCGATGCGCGAGGAAATCTTCGGGCCGATCCTGCCGATCGACACGTATACGACCTTCGACGAGGCGATCGCGAAGATCAACGCCCGCCCGCGGCCGTTGGCGCTCTACGCTTTCGGCGGCGACGCACCCTCACGCCTGCGCCTGCTGCAGCAGACGATCGCGGGGGGCGTGACTTTTGACGACACGCTCTGGCACTTCTGCAACGAGGAGCTGCCGTTCGGCGGCGTCGGTGCATCGGGGTACGGCGCTTATCACGGCGAACGGGGGTTTCTCGCTTTCACGCACGAGAAAGCGGTGTTCATGCAGCCGCGCTTCGCGCCGACATGGTTGCTCTATCCGCCTTATCGCAAGCGCTTCGATGCAGTTCTTAAAATCCTGAAGCAGCTCGCGTAGCCGCGTAGCCCGGGCTAAGCGCGCAGCGCGATGCCCGGGGGGCGGCATCTCGTTTGCGGTCCCGGGCATCCCCCGGATCAAGTCCGGGGTCGGCCCGGGCTACGCACGGTTCGCGCCGCGCGGCGTCAGCGGCGTCGCCGCCGCCAGAGCGCGTCGCTCAGCACGGCGACGACCAGCAGGTTGATTCCGAGCGTCGCGAGCTTGAGCGAGGTCACGCCCTTCGTCAGCGCGTAGATCTCGAAAGGCACGTAGATCAAGCCCGACGCGGCGCCCAGCCATTCCGCCCATTCGCGATCGAGCCACAGACCATATCCTTCGGCGATGCGCATGATCGCGTAGACTGTCGCGCCGATCGCCAGCAGCCACAAATCCATCGACGCGACGCGCTCCGCCAGCGCCACGAAGATTTCCGGCACGCGGCTCGCGGGATCGAGATGCAGGTGCTCCACCAGCTCTTCGGCCACGTCACGTATGTCGCGATGCACGAACGCGAGCAGGCCCAGACCGGCGACGAGCACCAGCGCGCCCTTGGCGAACTCGAACACCGCGACGATGCGCAGCTCTGCGCCGAACCATCCGCGGAGATTCCGGTGGATTGCGCGTGCTGGCGCCTGCGGATCGGCCTGGCCCCGGCGTACCGATTTGCGGCTCAACACGGCGACCTCGCGGATTCGCGACGGCCCATGATGTGAGTGGCGAATACCGCTCGATCGTCCCCGAGCATCATCAGTACGAACAGCCGCTCCACGAGATCGGTGGTGCTTGCCATGCGCCGGGCCATCAGCGGAGTCGCTGCCAGATCGAGCACGATGAAGTCGCCTTCCTTGCCGGCGACGAAATTGCCGATCCGGTCGTCGAGATAGAGCGAACGCGCCGACCCGAGTGTCGCGAGGTAGAAAGCGCGCAGCGGCGAGAGGCGCTGGCCGCCGAGTTGCGCGACCTTGTACGCCTCGTCCAGCGTGCGCAGCATGCTCAAGCTGGTGCCGCCACCGACGTCGGTGCCGATGCCGACGCGCACGTTGTGCCGCTTGGCCGCGTCGGCATCGAACAAGCCGCTGCCTAGAAACAGGTTGGATGTCGGGCAGAACGACATCGCCGCACCGGT
>VBCS01000449.1 GCA_005888955.1 Betaproteobacteria bacterium | reverse complement strand
TTGGCGACAGCGCTCATTTCACTTGGCTCCATTCAGGTCTTCGTGAGCACCCGGTCTGCAGCCGCCCAGTGATCGGCATGCGTCCAGGTCTCGACGAATCCGGCCAATTCGACCCGAAAACGTTCGTCGGCACCCATGCCCTGGCGCTCGGCCAAAGCCATGGCCTTGTACGCTCGGATGACCTGCGGCACCTGCCGATGGATCGGCTCGAGAAAGCGCATCACGCACTGCTCCAGCGACTCGCCCTCTCCTGCCACCTCATCGATCAGCCCGGCCGAGCGGGCGTCGGTGGCGCTGAGCACCTCGGCGCGCAGCGCGCACAGGAGCCCGCGCGAAGCGCCCAGCAGACGCATCAGATCGGTACCGCCACCGAATCCGGTGGAAATATTCAGCCGGCCCTGGACGAACCCAAGAGTCGCGTGCGCGGCTGCAACCCGAAAGTCGCACGCCAGGGCGAGCTCGGCGCCCCCGCCGACCGCAAGCCCATTCAGCGCTGCGATCACCGGCACGGGAAAGCGCCGCACTTGCTCCAGCGCCCGATGCGCGTCGGAAAAAAGCTTAGCCGCATCCTGCTCGCTGCGCAGCGCGGCGAATTCGCGCAGGTCGCCGCCCGCCGCGAACGCCTTGTCTCCGGCGCCGGTGAGTACCGCCGCCTTGAGCGAGGTGTCGCCCACATGCAGCGAGAAGACACTCGCGAGCTCGGAGAGCACGGCACGGCTCAGCGCATTGCGTTTTTCGGCGCGATCGATCCGAACCCGCAGAACGTCCTGCGCGCGCTCGACGACGATGTTCTCGAATGGTGCGCTCATTTCACCTCGCGCCCACTATGGGCTCGCCTGGCTCAGGAGAGCTGCATTTTCTTTTTGCACGCTTTTCTCGGTGATCTTTTTTTCCTGCAGATCCTGCGCGATGGCGGCAGGCGCCCTCTTGGCCGGATCGCCCCATCCGCCGCCGCTCGCCGTGATATGCCGCCACATGGCGCCGGAGCCGATTTCGGTCACGATCTTCGACGGAAGGGTGCGGCTCTGGCCGTCGCCTGTAAAGAGGAAATTCCGAGACGTCGTGCCGGGCTGACCGCCCGCCAGTCCCCACGGCCTTACCACGGCACGGTCCGAGCGGATCTGCAGTACCGCGCGCCGGCCCAGGAACCTGACGTCCCTCCTCACGGCGAGCCCGCCGCGATACTGTCCGGCGCCTCCCGTGTCGGGAACGAAGCCGTAATGCTCCACGCGGATCGGATACGTCGCTTCAATGAGCTCGCAACTGGTGTTCTGCGCGTTCACGATCGGCGAGGCGACCCCTTCCAGACCGTCGATGCCCGGCCGGCCGCCGAACGCGCCCGAGATCAGCTCCATGAACACGAACGACGCGCCGTGCTCGTCTTCACCGCCGACGCTGATCACCGCGGGACCGCCGTCTCCAGCCGCGGGCACGCGGTCCGGAAGCAGCGGAGCGAAGGCGCCGAAGAGCGCGTCCGTTACGCGGTAGGCGGTGACCGCACGCGCCGCGCAGGCCGCCGGGAAAGACATGTTGACGATCGTGCCCTTCGGCGCGGTCACGGAGAGAAGACGCAGGAATCCCGAGTTGTTCGGAATTTCCCGTCCGATGATCGCCTTCACGACAAAGGCCACCGCGGTTCGTATGATCGAAAGCGGCGCATTGATCGCGCTGCGCACCTGCGGCGACGTGCCCGCGAAATCGACCGCGATCCCCGTTGGGCTGACATCGACCGCGACCTGGATTTTCACCGGATCGCCGCCGACGCCGTCGTCGTCGATGTGGTCGACGAACGTATATCGCCCGGGCTTGAGCTCCTGGAGAGCGGCGCGCGACATGCGCTCGCCGTAGTCGATGAGCTCCTTCATGTAGTTGCGCAGGGCGGCCGGCCCGAGGCGGCGCGCCATCGCCTGGAATTCGGCTTCGGCCGTATTGCAGGCCGCAATTTCCGCGAACAGGTCCACGACAAGTATGTCCGGATGGCGCACGTTGGCGCGGAGCAAGCGCAGCAGGCTTTCGTTCAAATGCCCGCCGGAATAGAGCTTGGTCGGCGGTATCCGCACGCCTTCCTGGAATATTTCGGTCGAATCCGCGGCGTTTCCGCCGGGTACGCGACCGCCGACATCCACCATGTGGGCCACGGCGGCCGCAAACCCGGAGAGCTCTCCCTCCAGGAACATCGGCTTGAACACGAAGATGTCGGGAAGGTGCATGCCGCCCGAATACGGGTCGTTCATGATGATGAGGTCGCCCTCGTGCAAGTCCGCGCCGAACTCCGGCAGCAGCGCAGTCAAGGCATTGGGGATGGACCCCAGGTGGACCGCGATGCCGACGCCGCCGGTGACGAGCTCTCCTTCCGGATTGCAAAGAGCCACCGAGAAATCGTGCGAGTCCCTCACGATGAGCGAGCGCGCCGTGCGGGCGAGCGTGCCGGCCATGTTGTCCGTGACGGAATTGAGGCTGTTCTTCACCAGCTCGAGCGTCATGGCATTGACCGACGCGCGGCCTGCCGCGTCGGCAACGGCCGCCGCCTCGTCCTGCAGCGCGATGACGACGTTGCCGAAATCGTCGAGCGCTGCCGTGCATTGCGGCGGAATCACGATCGTCGTGTCCAGCTCCTCGATGATCGCCGGGCCGGCGACATCTTCCGAGCGCAGGTCCGCGCGGCGCACGACGCGTGCCGTATGCCATCCGGCGTCGGGGCCGAAATAGGCCTTGCGAGAGACGCGTTCCTCGCTCGCGCTTTCGCGCATGATCTGCCGGCCGATCTCGGAATAGGAGGATTTGGGCGTGGCGGCGCGGGCCGTGATCCGCAGGCTGACGAGCTGCACGCGGGAGGCGTCCTCCTTGTATCCGTAGGTCTTCTGGTGGTCCTCCGAGAATGCCGTCGCCAGCCGGCGGAATTCCTCGATACCCAGGCTTCCGGACGGTGCCTCGACGACCAGATCGAAGGACTGACCGATGTATTGCATCGTCGCGCTGCGCTCGATCGTGATCGCGCTCTCCAGGTATCCCTCGAGCACGAGGTCCGCGACTGCCTTCTCCTCCAATTCTCCAAAAATCTGGTTGAACCGTACGACGTCGGCCTGCTCGAGCTCGCGGATC
>VBCS01000451.1 GCA_005888955.1 Betaproteobacteria bacterium | reverse complement strand
CGTGCAGATCGGGAACGTCGGAAGGCGAGAAGAGCGTCCACTCGCCGCCTTCCATGACGCGCTTCATGAAGAGATCGGGAATCCAGTTGGCGGTGTTCATGTCGTGCGTGCGGCGGCGATCGTCGCCCGTGTTTTTCCTGAGCTCGAGGAATTCCTCGATGTCGAGGTGCCAGGTCTCGAGATAGCTGCACACCGCGCCCTTGCGCTTTCCGCCGTTGTGGGCGAGACCGGACGCGGTCATGTACGACTCGTCGACATCGACCTTGAGATCGACCACTAGAGGCTTTACGGGAATGGGCCCAACCGACTTAATGGGCGAATAAATAAAATTGCCGTGGCTGATCCAGTCACGTTCTCCTGACGCCTCCCGGTAGAAAATCGCTCCAACCTCGGGAACAATCGGCGTGCGAATCAAATAAGAACGGGTCGTGCCACTGAATGATTTTGGCGCATATGGATCTCGCTTGCGATCGAACTTGTAATCACGTTCGCCAAACTCTCCAGAGACCGGGACGCGCAGCCTAAGCATCTGGTAACGAATACCTTCCGCAAGCGGCTGCGACTTTGTCTGGAAGTAAATTTCCTTCCCATGATTCAAGATGCCACCCGTAGTAACTAAAACACCCCTTAGCAGCGCCTTTGTTAAGGGTCTCGGAAGGTGGGCTAGACGGTGCGAAATGCGCTCGCGCGACTGATCGTCGCAAAAATCCGAATAGTCAAATGGAAACCGATACTCAGAGTGAACGGGCAAGTTAGTCGTGGCGTCGCGCGTAAGGACATTCGAGATGTTCCAGCTCAGTTGCTCGCCTACTTGATCACTAGACGTTTCGTCTAAAACTATCTTGTAAGCAAGCAAGTATCGACGGATGAACTGCTGGGCATATGTGCTTAATAGATCCTTGGAAATGGTCCAATGAGCACTGTCCTTTGATATGTTCCCCGCACCCAACATCATCCCATAAAAGTAGGTGTCGTCGACATCAATTCCATCAACGGATAAGACCTCTGATGGAATCGCGAGGCCAATGAAGTCACCACATTGAAGCTTGCATGCATCTATCCACTCGCCACGAATGGTTCCGGTCGTAAGGGCCTCAGTAGTCGCCTCTATGGATTGCTCCATCGACACACCGCGGATCACCCAGAACGGATGTCTATCCGTGACTTCGATCGGGGCAAGGGAATGTTTGACATTAATCGCCAGCATGGGCTCATGCTGGTTGTAGACCAGCTTCTCCAGCACTTCCCGATAGACGCCGCTTTTGCCCAGCACGAGATCGCCGACGCGCACTTCGCGGATCGGCTGCACGCCGCGCGCGGTATAGACCGGCGTCTCCGGCGCGAAGCACTGGTTGACCGCGACTGCGGTGTCGTTCACCACTTTCAAAAACGGCACCACGCCTTGGCTCTTGCCATTCGTGCCCTTGATGTGCGAGCCCAGCGCGCGCACGTTGGTCCAGTCGTTGCCGAGGCCTCCGGCGAACTTGGACAGCAGTGCATTCTCCTTGATCGCCTCGTAGATGCCGTCGAGATCGTCGGCGACCGTGGTGAGATAGCACGACGAGAGCTGCGAGCGGTGCGTGCCCGAGTTGAACAAGGTGGGCGTCGACGACATGAAGTCGAAGGTCGACAGCACGTTGTAGAACTCGATCGCGCGCGCCTCGCGATTGACTTCGTTCAATGCCAGCCCCATCGCCACGCGCATGAAAAAGCATTGCGGCAGCTCGAAGCGGCGGCCGCCGACGTACTGATCGACCAGGAAGTAGCGGTCGTAGAGCGTCTGCAAACCGAGATAGCCGAACTGCAGGTCGCGCTGCGGCGCGAGCGCCTTGCCCAGCATCTTCAGGTCGTACTGCGCCAGCGCTTCGTTCAAGAGCCCGATCTTGATGCCGTGCTTGACGAAGCGCGGGAAATAATCGGCGTACTTGGTCGCCATGTCGGCCTGGGAGCAATCCTCGCCCATCGCCTCGTAGCGGATCGAGTCGAGCAACAGCCGCGCGGTGACGAAGCTGTACGCGGGGTCTTTCTCGATCAACGTGCGCGCCGCGAGGACGACGCATTTCCTCACCTCGTCCATCGGCACGCCTTCGTACAGATCCTTGAGCGTCGCCTTCAGGACGCGCTCGGGCTCGACTTCGCCGAGCCCTGCGCAGGAGCTTTGCACCAGCTCCTTCAACCGCGCGAGATCGAGCGGCCGTGAAACACCCTGCTCGACGACGTTGATCGCGGTCGTCGCGGCGTCGCCTTTGGCGCCCTTCTGCTTTTCGTGCGCACGCTCCTGCGCCCGCTTCTCGCGGTAGAGCACGTACGCGCGCGCGACCTCGTGCTCGCCGCCGCGCATCAGCGCGAGCTCGACCTGATCCTGGATCTCTTCGATGTGAATCGCGCCGCCCTCGGGCTTGCGGCGCATCAGCGCGGTGACGACGTGATCGGTGAGTTGCGCGGTCAACTCGCGCACGCGGGAGGACGCGGCGCTCTGGCCGCCGTTGACGGCGAGAAACGCCTTGGTCACCGCGATCGCGATCTTCGAGGGCTCGAAGCCGACGACTGCGCCGTTGCGGCGGATGACCTTGTACTGTGCGAGTCGGGGATCGGTGTTCACTGCCAGCGGCGAGCTAGTCTCGCCGGCCGTCGGGTTCTGAGGAGTTGCGGGCGACGGCGCGACGGCAGAGCTGGCGACTTGCATATGTTAACTCCTCGTGAAATCTTGTCGTTCTTCGTGTCGAGCACCCGCACGGAGCTGGAACGTCCCCTTCCTGCGAATCCAGCGCTGGTGCGGTTTCCGGCTGCCGGTCCCCACGGCGCCAAGCGGCGCCACGAAGACGCTTTACGTGGGGCTTCCGGAAATCCCTTAGGAATCAAAACCTACTATATCTTGTGTTCAAGTCACGCGCCGCGCAATCGGTGCACCGGCTGTGCACCGGTTTTCCACCGTCTTGTGCACAGGTGAGAAGGTTCATGCGCAACAGAAAACGTGCGAATGAATTCGCACCTACGAAAAGCGACAACGGTCCCGGCGCCCGGTTTTCCGAGCGCGGATGGTTTCCCTCTACGCGCCTGCCGTGGATCGGCCACTGCTTGGGGCGGGCCGTCACCACAGCCGGGTCGCGCCGGTGTAGGCTTCGTACATGGGCTTCTTCCGCTTCCGCCGCAGCTTCAAGATCGCGCCACGGTTGGCTTGCCGGGATCTGGGTTGAGCTACACGCAGACATCGCCGCGTAGGCGCGGTCCAGGGGTCGGCCCGGTCGTGCTGGTGATCGTGGCGGTGATCGTTATCCTAGCGATCGCTGGCCCCGCGGCAGCGCGCACCTGCTACACGCTGCTTGACCGCAACGATAACGTCGTCTATCGCGACACGTTCCCGCCCGTCGATTTGAGAGATCAGGGCGAAGCCGCACGCGCCCAGTTGCGCCAACGTGGCGAATTTCTCCTCATTTCAGAAGAGGAGCAGTGTCAGCAGGTAACGTTCGTTTCCGGGCCGGGAGGCGCCACCGCTCTCTCTGTTGACGATTTTCTCGGCGGCCTGCAGCCCAGCACGCGCGCGAGCGGCGGCACCATCACAACGGCACCACAAGGCGCGCGTGGCCCGGCGTCAAGCGCACCATCGGCACCGTCCGCGGCTCCCAAGCGCGGCAGCGCCTCGGGCGGGTACAAGTAGGACGACGGTTCGCAGACCCATGCCGCGCGCAAGTGAGCGCGCATTGGGCGTGAGCGTCGCGGAGGCGACTGCGGATTCAACTTCTGGGGCTTGACGGCTAGGGCGATTGTTGATTTTTTGGCACAACAAACAGGCCGGGAGGAAACCATGTTCAAGATACGCCATCTTTTGTCGCTCGCTGCACTTGCGGCAGTATTGAGTTATGCCGAGCCG
>VBCS01000450.1 GCA_005888955.1 Betaproteobacteria bacterium | reverse complement strand
AGTTTGACCTAGAAAACTGAATATTGTAATTCTGTGGAGGCGTTACGGCTCGGATCGCAAGCTCGCGCCTTAGGTTCCTTAGCTGTGAAGCGTCAAGAGGTTGTTTCCAGACTTGCTGAGGCGACTCATAGGGGCGATACCTCCGATGCCTTGATGCGGTCGATGCCAGTTGTAATGATGATTCCAGCGCGCCAGCATCGCCGTGCGCGCGGAAGAATGATGGTACGGGATGCCGTAGGCCCATTCGCGCAGCGCCGACTGAATGAAGCGCTCGGCTTTGCCGTTGGTTTGCGGGCGATAGGGGCGCGTGAAGCTGTGGTGCAGGCGCAGCTTGCGGCAGGCGGCGGTGAAGCGCTTAGAGCGAAATGCCGAGCCGTTGTCGGTGAGCACGCGCCGGATGGTGACGCCCAAGGTAGCGAAGTAGTCCACGCTCGCGCGTAGGAAGGCGATGGCACAGTCCCGGCGCTCATTGGGTTTCATCTGCGTGAAGCCGATGCGCGCGTGGTCATCGACGGCGACGAACAGATACTCCCAGCCGACTCCGTCGACGCTATCGCGCGGGTCGCCGGTAATGCGGTGGCCCACGCGCACAATGCGGGCCAGTTTCTTGGTGTCGATATGCAGCAAGTCTCCGGGATGCGCATGCTCGTAGCGAACACTCGGTTCACTGGGCGCCAGGTCCGCCCAGTGCGACAGTCCGGCGCGCGCCAGGACCCGCCCCACCGTGCTCGCGGACACTCCCAAGCTCTGGGCTATCCGGGCGTGGGTCAAGAAGCGGCGGCGCAGCTCGACAATCGCCAGCGCCATGCTCGGGGCGATCGAACGCGGACTGACTTGCGGACGCGACGATGCATCGCGCAAACCTGGCTCGCCCTGGGTGAGGTAGCGCCCCACCCACTTACGCACGGTGGGCACGCTGACGTCGTGCTTGGCTGCGGTTGCGGTGTGGGTCAACTTGCGCTCGATGACGTCTTGTACCATTTCCAGTCGACGGGCGAACGTGAGTCGGGCATTCTGATGGATGTTCATTCGGCTGAGCTCCTGAAAGATGCGGGATGGTTCGCACCTTCCAGTCTCTCAGACTCAGTCCGAATGAACAGTAACAACGTATTGAAGCATCACAGTTAAGGATGCGGTAGCCACGGGGAAATCCCTCGGGATTAAGCTTTATCCACCGATGGGCTTCGCTCCGGCGGGGAACGCGCAGGTTCCGCGACCAAGCGGTTGGCCAAGCGATCCAAGTTTCCCGGCCGGTCTTGATAACTCCATGAACGCACTTTTTGACTGGTGCGCGGCGGAAGGTGTGCCGGTCCTTGCACACGCCAATCGGACCAATGCAGCTGATCAAAGCTTCCTCGACCTCGGCAGTCCGGAGAGATGGAGGCAAGCGATCGATGCGCACAAACCGCTTCGAATTTGCTTCGGACACTTCGGTGGCGACTGCCTGCTTGCGCACACGATGGATTGCTCGAATTGGGCTGAGGGGTTTCTTGATGCGTTCTCGTACGGTGAGTATGTGTATGCGGACTGGTCGTATTTCGAGCATGTGCTCCCGGGCGATGATCGCAAGGCACTCGTCAAACGTGCGAAAGCGCTCTTCGACAAAGGTGGTGAGCTGGCAAGGTCGAGGATCGCATATGGCAGCGATTGGTTGATGCTTGCTATCGAGCCTGGCGCTGAACTCTATTACAGCGACTTCGCGAGTCTCGTAGGTGATCTCGGTCAACAATTCAGCAGAATTGCTGAGCAGTTCTTCGTGAAGAACGGAGCGCAGTACCTAAACCTTATTTCAGGCGGGGCGACGCGACGGCGCATTGAGCAAACGTTCTCGCGACAACGAGCGCGGCCGTCTTGGCTTGATGCACCGCAGCTGAAGCAATGACGATAGTTGTCGTCTCGACGAACTCTTCGGATCGACCCTCCACCGCGCTGTTGTCGTCTCGACGAACTCTTCGGATCGACCCTCCACCGCGCTTCTCAGGGCTTCGACACCTCGAAATGCGATGAGCTGGGTCCTGTTCGCTAGGTCTGCATCGGAAAGTAGCTAGAGGCCGGCCACCGCTGCGCCCGGGCTGACCTGCAGTGGCGTAGGATGGCGTCCGATAGCGGCGGGAAGCGGCGCCGGCAGATAATAATTGCTTACAACTGGCCGCGAACGTTGGCCCTAGAATCAGACTAAACAATCGCCCGACCCGGCTTTCCCTTTATGCCATGAACGACACGCTGCCACCGCAGGCCGAGGCGACGGATGAATCGCGCCTGAAGGCTACATGGCGCGCTCACTGGCGCATCTGGCTTGCCCTGGTGGTCGTCATTGCCATCATCGCCGGCGTCATCGCTTGGGCCGTATTGAGCGCGCCGGCGAACGCGCCCGCGGCGAAGGGCCGCGGCGGATTCGATCCCAATGCGCGGCCGCTGCCCGTCGTCGCGGCCCCGGCCCGCAAGGGCAACATCGACGTCCGCATCGATGCGCTGGGCACCGTGACGCCGCGCAACA
>VBCS01000448.1 GCA_005888955.1 Betaproteobacteria bacterium | reverse complement strand
CTCGCACAATCTCGCCGTGGTCCACCACATCGCCAATCGCGTCGGGGTGATGTACCTCGGGCGCATCGTCGAGCTGGCGCCGACGCAGCGATTGTTTGCTCGCCCACAGCATCCCTACACGCGGATGCTCCTCGACGCGGTGCCGGATTTGGCGCACACCGGGAAGCCCCGGACAGCCGTCGCCGGCGAAGTGCCGAATCCGCTCGAGCCGCCTTCCGGCTGCACGTTTCACCCGCGCTGTCCTTACGCTGCCGAGCGTTGCCGGCGCGAGGTGCCGCTGCTTAAGCCTGTGCCGCACGCGCCGCTCGGCGCGGGCGAAGTCGCCTGTCATGCAGTGGAGGAAGGCCGCATCCCGGCGGCGGCGAAAACCGGTGACGAAATCTGGCGACGGCCGCAGGCGGGGAGTGAGTCGGGGCGCGTGGATCGGCTATAATTACCTGTTGAATATGGCCGGCGGTGGTCCCGCCTGGCCTGTGGCCACGCGGCGGCGCTCGAATGCGTGTCGGGGACCGGTCCGGTTGCCGATTTCGTGGCAAGCCTACCGCGTTCTACCCCTAGATCAGCCTGTCGCGAAGATTCCGAATTGCGCCTCACACAGATCAAGCTGGCCGGTTTCAAGTCGTTCGTCGACCCGACCACCATCGCTACACCCGGACAGCTTGTCGGCATCGTCGGCCCCAACGGCTGCGGCAAATCGAACGTCATCGACGCCGTGCGCTGGGTGCTCGGCGAATCCAAGGCGTCGGCGCTGCGCGGCGAATCGATGCAGGATGTCATCTTCAACGGCGCGGGCGAGCGCGCGCCGGTCGGGCGCGCTTCGGTCGAGCTGTTTTTCGACAACAGCCAGGGCCGGATCGGCGGCCAGTGGGGCCGCTACACCGAGCTGTCGATCAAGCGCGTGCTGACGCGCGACGGCGATTCGACGTATTACATCAACAATATCCCCGTCCGCCGCCGCGATATCCACGACCTGTTCCTGGGCACCGGCCTGGGACCGCGTGCCTATGCGATCATCGAGCAGGGCATGATCACCCGCGTGATCGAGGCCCGACCCGAGGAGCTGCGCGTGTTCCTCGAAGAGGCGGCGGGCGTCTCCAAATACCGGGAACGGCGCAAAGAGACGGAAAGCCGCCTCCGCGACAGTCGGGATAACCTGGCGCGGGTCGAGGACATCCGGGGCGAGCTCGCCGCGCAGCTCGCGAAGCTCGAAGCGCAGGCCGAGGTTGCGACCCGGTATCGCGATCACGAAGCCCGTCTGAAGCAGGCGCAACATCTGCTGTGGTTCGCCAAGCAGCAGGACGCGGCGCGACAGCGCGAACGGCACGCCGCCGAGATCGCGAACCTCGCCGCCGGCTTCGAAGCGCTGCAGGCGGAGCTGCGCGCGGCGGAGAACCGCGTGGAGAGCCTGCGCGCCGATCAGTATCGCGCGGGCGACCTGCTGCACGAGAAACAGGGCGCGTTCTACGCTGCCAACGCCGAGGTCACGCGGCTTGAGCAGCAATTGCAGTTCGCCCGCGAGAGCGAAGGGCGGCTGTCGCAGCAGGCCGCGCAGATCGCCGAGTTGCTCGCGGGCCTCAACGCACAGATCGCGGCGGTCGACGCCGAGTCGCGCGAGGGCGAGGACGAGCTTGCCACCGCGCTGGCCCGGCGCGAAGCGCTCGCCGGCCAAGAGCGCACGTTGCAGGCCACACTCCCGCAGGCCGAGGGCGATCTCGCGGCCAAGGCACGCGCCTTGGCCGAGGTCCAGCAGCAGATCAGCGACATCGAACAGGCGATACGCATCGCTGAAACACGCCGCGAAAGCGCGGAGAAAACGCTTGCTGCGCTCGCGCAGCGACGCGAGCGGCTCGACGCTGAAGCGGCAACCCTCGGTGCGCCGCTCGCCGCGCAGATCGCGCTGGTTGCCGAGCAGCTCGAGCAGGAAACCGCCGACCTGGCCGGCAGGGAGGCGGGCCTCGCCGGATTGCACGACGCGGTGCAGGCGCTGCAGGAGCGACAACGGGCGGCGAGCGATCTCTGGCAGCAGGCGAGTCGGACGCTCGCCGATCGCGAGGCCCGGGCGGAAGCGCTCGCAGCGCTACAGGCGAAAATCGGCCGCAACAAGGATGCCGATGATTGGCTTGCAGCGCGCAAGCTCGGTCAGGCGCGCCGGCTGTGGCAGCGGCTCGACATCGAACGCGGATGGGAGGACGCGCTGGAGGCGGTGTTGCGCGAGCGGCTCAACGCGCTCGAACTGCAGGAGCTCGACGCTGCGCTGGCGTGGGCCGACGGCAGCGCGCTGCCGGGCCGTATCGCCGCCTATGTGGCCGATCCGTCGCAGGACACCACCTCCGCACCCAGCGATTCGCTGCTCGCCAAGGTCAAGCCCGCTGT
>VBCS01000081.1:4183-9482 GCA_005888955.1 Betaproteobacteria bacterium | reverse complement strand
ACCGGCAGGTGGCCGGCGGTGGGTTGCAGATACTGGCCGATGGTCAGCATGTCGATCTCATGCACGCGCATGTCGCGCATGACCGCGAGGATTTCCTCGTCGGTCTCGCCCAGGCCCACCATCAAGCCGGACTTGGTCGGAATGGCTGGAAAGCGATGCTTGAATTCCCGCAGCAGCCTGAGCGAATGCGCATAGTCAGAACCCGGGCGCGCCTGCTTGTACAGCCGCGGCACGGTCTCAAGATTGTGGTTCATCACGTCGGGCGGGGCTTCCGCCAGGATCTCCAGAGCGCGATCGAGACGACCGCGGAAATCCGGGACCAGCACCTCGATCCGCGTCCCGGGCGAAATCTCGCGCAGCTTGCGGATGCAGTCCCGGAAATGGCCGGCCCCGCCGTCGCGCAGGTCGNNNNCGAGCGGCAGAGGCCGGCCGTGACCGACGTCGCAGAACGGGCAACGCCGCGTGCAGATGTCGCCCATGATCATGAACGTCGCCGTGCCTTTGCCGAAGCATTCGCCGATGTTCGGGCAGGAGGCTTCCTCGCAGACGGTGTGCAGATGGTGCTCGCGCAGGATCTTCTTGATCTCGTAGAAGCGCGGGCTCGATGGGGCGCGAACACGGATCGACGGCGGCTTCGGGAGCCGTTCGCTCGCGACGACCTTGATGGGGATGCGCGCAGTTTTCGCAGCGCCGGTTTGCTTCACGCCGGCCGCGTTGTCGCGGGCGGAAGTCGCTGCGTCGCTCATGTCAAAGTATCCGACGCCAACCGCGAGGCAAGCATCGGCGCCAATTCGGCGCCGGCCTGGTCAACCGTCCTCACGACATCGAAGTCGGCGAGCTGGGTCACGGCAAGACCCGGATAGCCGCAGGGATTGATGTCGGCAAAGGGCGCGAGATTCATCGCGACGTTCACGCTCAGACCGTGGTAGGTGCATCCATTGCGCACTCTCAATCCGAGCGCTGCGATCTTGGCTTCGGCATTTCGGACCACGGTATACACGCCCGGAGCCGACGGCTTACCATACGCGGAAATTCCCAGCGAACCGAGCCATTCTATCACGCAGGTTTCGATGCGCCGGACCGTCTGGCGCACGCCGAACTGCGCACGCTTGAGATCCATCAGCAGATAAACAACGAGCTGGCCGGGTCCGTGATATGTGACTTGTCCGCCGCGATCGACCTTGAGCACCGGAACGCCGTTGTCGCGCAACACGTGCTCGCGGCGTCCGGCCAGGCCCAATGTATAGATGGAGCCGTGCTCGGTAAGCCAGATTTCGTCCGGCGTGCCGGCGGTGCGAGCATCGGTGAACGCCTGCATCGCGCGCCAGGTGGCGACGTAATCCGTGCAACCCAGTCGCCGCATCGCCCACCGGCGCTGCGGGGCAAGGTCCGCGGAGCGCGCGTCGCCCGATCCCGCGCAGCCGTCCATGCCGACAGGCTCCTAGAGAACCATCGTGACCATCGGATGCGACGACAGCTCGCGGTACAGCGCATCTAACTGCTCGCGCGACGTGGCATTGACCGTGCAGGTCAACGAGAGGTATCGGCCCTCGCGCGAGGCGCGCATTTCCATCGACGCGCTGTCGAAATCGGGCGCGTGGCGCAGCACGACTTCGAGAATGGCCTGCGCGAATCCATCCTCCGTGCGTCCGACGATCTTCATCGGGAACGCGCAGGGGAATTCGAGTAAGGTCTCGGTCATCTCCATCGGCCCCATATGGGGCCGGCATGACATCTGCGCAAGCCCTGAGCCTTCGTCGCCCCTAGCTCCTGTACATATACTCCCGCGTCGGCGGATGCGGCAGGCGGCCGTCGGGAAGCGGCTTGCCGACGAGGAGCTGGAAGATCGACAACCAGCCGCGATCGAATGCATGCGCCGAGCCCGCGAGATAGATCCGCCAGACACGGAATTTCTCTTCTCCAACCTCGCGCCGGGCCGCATCGGCATTCGCCTCCAGCCGGTCGAGCCAATTCCATAGCGTCCGCGCGTAGTGCTCGCGCAGGGCTTCGGCGTCTACGAGCTCGAGGCCGTCGGCGGCGAGCCCTTCGATGACTCTCGATACGTGCGCGACCTGCCCGCCCGGGAAGACGTATTCCTCGATGAAATCGCCGATGCCGCTGCCGAGGCTGTCGCCGCCCGGCCAGTTATGCGTGATGCCGTGGTTGAGCACCAGCCCGCCGGGCTTGAGGATGCGCCTGATCTTGCCGAAATAGCGCGGGTAGTTGGCGACGCCTACGTGCTCGAACATTCCGATGCTGGCGATCTTGTCGAAAAGCCGGTCTTCGGGCAAGTCGAGGTAATCGAGCAGCTGCACGCGCACGCGGTCGCCGAGACCGAGCTCGGCGATTTTCGCCTTGACGTAATCGTACTGATTCTGCTTATGCGTGATGCCGTGGTTGAGCACCAGCCCGCCGGGCTTGAGGATGCGCCTGATCTTGCCGAAATAGCGCGGGTAGTTGGCGACGCCTACGTGCTCGAACATTCCGATGCTGGCGATCTTGTCGAAAAGCCGGTCTTCGGGCAAGTCGAGGTAATCGAGCAGCTGCACGCGCACGCGGTCGCCGAGACCGAGCTCGGCGATTTTCGCCTTGACGTAATCGTACTGATTCTGCGACAGCGTGATGCCGAGTGCGTTGACGCCGTAGCTTTGCGCGGCGCGAAAGATCAACGCACCCCAGCCGCAGCCGATGTCGAGAAACTCCTCGCCCGGGTTGAGCATCAGCTTGCGGCAGATGTGATCGAGCTTCTGCACCTGGGCCTGGTCGAGCGAATCCGTCTCGCTGCGGAAATACGCGCACGAATAGACCATGCGTTCGTCGAGCCAGAGCCGATAGAAGGCGTTCGAGACGTCGTAATGATGCTGGATGTTCGCCCTGTTGCCGCGCCGGCGGCTGAGCCACGTTCGCGCGCGGTCGGCGAATCGATCGCGACGGTACGTGACGCTGCCGACCAGCGATTCCGCAATGCCGAGAACGCGGCGGGCGCCGCCGCTGAAGTCGATATCGTTGCGAACGTAGGCTCGCGCGAGCGCTCCCATTTCGGGCGACGCAAGCGTCTTCAAGCCCTGCCACGTGCGGGCGTACACATCGACCTCGGGAGTCTCCGACAGCGGAACGCGATCGCCGTCGGGCAAAACGAGGGCGATGGGGATGTCGCGGCCGCTGTAGCGGTTGGCGATGATTTTCTGCAGTGGCTGGTTCATGCGCAGGATGTCGACTGACGAATGCGGAACCAAGCTACAGTTTAGCAGCGCCCCGCGTCCGTGCGCCATTGGTCGCCGGCGAGTCCGCCGGGCGTCCCCGATCAAGCGCAGCAGCTAAAGGCTCGGGGCCTGGCGCGTTTTGACACCCAAAGGCGTAGCCGCCTAAGATGCGGCGCCACCGTTCGCCTGTCGCAGGCGGCGCGGTGCAAGACGATGCCGACAGTCAACGAGCGCATAGAGCGGCCCGCTATGGCCGAGCGTCAGTTCCGCGACGCCCTAGCGCAGTTTGCGACCGGCGTCACGATCATCACCGCGCGTGCCCAGCACGGCTTCATCGGCTTCACCGCCAATTCGTTCAATTCGGTGTCGCTGGACCCGCCGCTCATCATCTGGAGCCTCGCACGGCGCTCGCGCAGCCTGGCGATCTTCGAAGGCGCCGCGCAATACGCGGTCAACGTGCTCGCGCACGATCAGGTCGAGCTGGCGCGACGCTTCTCGCACCCGCACACCGATCGTTTCGCGGGCGTGGCATTCCGCCTTGGCCAGGCGGATGCGCCGTTGATCGAAGGCTGCGCGGCATGGCTCGAATGCCGGCATCACGCGCTCCACCCGGCGGGCGACCACATGCTTTTCATCGGCGAAGTCGTCGCTGCCGCGCATCGGCGTCTGTCGCCCCTGGTGTGGCACGGCAGCAGGTATCGCGTCAGCCAGCCGGGCCCGGAGGGCCGCGACGATTGATCGCTACGCCGCGCTAAGCGCTTTGGGCTTGCTCGCCTGAAACAAGCGGTACATCTGCCGGTACACGGTCCCGGGCTTGCCGCCCGCGAAAGGCTTGCCGTCGAGCGTGGTGACCGCGAGCACTTCCTTGGTCGACGAAGAGAGCCACATCTCGTCGGCGGCGAGCGCTTCGTCTCGGGTCACCGGCCGAATCTGCAAGGGCAAGCCGCCTTCGCGCGCCAGCTCCAGCGTTGCGTCGTAGGTGATGCCCGGAAGGATGAGGTTGTCCTTGGGCGGTGCAATGATGGTGCCGCCCATCACGATCAACACGTTCGACGCGGACGCTTCGGTCAGATACCCGTTGCGGAACATGACTGTCTCGACCGCTCCGTGATCGACAGCAAACTGTCGCGCGAGAACGTTGCCGAGAAGCGAGATCGTCTTCAAATCGCAGCGCAACCAGCGCTCGTCGACGGCCGTGACGACGGCAACCCCACCCTCGATCTGCTCGCGCGACAGGACCGGCAGCGGATTGCTCATGATGAACACGGTCGGTACGGCGTCGAGCGGGAAGGCGTGGTCGCGCTTGGCCGCGCCGCGAGTGACCTGCAGGTAGACGCCTTGATCATCGAAGGGCTGCCGTGTGATCAGGTCGTGAATGATCGTCTCCCACTCCGAGTCGCGGTGCGGATTGGCGAGCCGGATTCCGTCGAGGCTGCGCTGCAGGCGCGCCAGATGCTGCGGTAACCGGTACGGCTGGCGGCGGTACACGGGGACGAGCTCGTACACCCCGTCTCCGTAAATGACCCCGCGATCGAGGACGGAGATTCGCGCTTCGTCGATCGGAAGAAACTTCCCGTTGAGATAAACCGTCATTGCTTTCCTATCCTCTGTCGTCATTCTCGCGGACTTCCGCCTATGTCGTCATTCGCACGGATGCGGCGATTCGTCGTCCCGGCGCAGGCCGGGACCCAAGTTCATTGGCACGCGACATCACACGACACTGGATCCCCGCTTTCGCGGGGATGACGCATCCGTTTCCGATCGCAGGCACATTCGTGCCTGCTCTCGGACGGATGCGTCACTTGAACCACAGCCGCACTGTGTCCCACATCCTTCCGAAGAAGCTCGCCGGCGCGACATCGTCGAGCGCGAGCAAGGCAAATTCTCCCAGCGGCTTGCCTTCGAGGGTCACTTTCACGGCACCGACGCGCTGGCCCCGCGTCACCGGCGCGACCAGAGGCTCGATCGCTTCGAGCGTCAGCTTGAGCTTCTGCGCCTGACCCTTGGGCAGCGTGACATACTGATCGGCGACAAAGCCCGCCGAAACGGCATTCGCGGCGCCTTTCCAGACGCGTAGCGTGCTTACCGACTCTCCG
>VBCS01000081.1:0-3964 GCA_005888955.1 Betaproteobacteria bacterium | reverse complement strand
GTAATACTCGGGGAAATCGCGGATCAGCGCGGACGCCACCCGAGCCAGATCGGCCGCGGTCGATGCCTGCTGCGGCGACGGAAGGCCGGTCGCGTTGACGAATCGCGTGTTCTTCATGCCGAGCCTCGCCGCCTCGCGGTTCATGCGCTCGACGAAAGCTTCCTCGGAGCCGGCAACGGCCTCGGCGAGCGCAATCGCCGCGTCGTTGCCGGACTGCACGATTTCGCCGCGCAGCAGCTCATCGACGCTCACCGCTTTTTTCGGGTCGATGAACATGCGCGAACCTTCGGCCCGCCACGCCCTAGCCGACACGGTAACCATCTGCGAGGGCACGAGCTCTCGGTCCTTGAGCGCGCGGAAGACCAGGTACGCCGTCATCAGCTTGGTCAGCGACGCGGGCTCGCGCGGCTCGTCGGCATTCTGCGCCACCAGCGCCTGGCCGCTCAGCACGTCGACCAGCAGGTATGCTTTGGCGGCAATCGCGGGAGGCGGGACCGCAGCGGCGGGTACGCCCTGCGCGTCGGCGCTCGCGGCAACGCAAAGAAGCGCGAGCACGAGCAAGAAATGGAGAAAACGGGACATCGGGAAAAACGGCAGGAAGGCCCGCATTATACCTTCGTCGCGCTTTTAGCTCCGCCGCGATGGTCGTTGCTTAGGTTCCCTAGTATCCCGTGAACGCGAAGGCGATGTCGGGCTTGCGTCCGGAGACGATCTCCGCAATCGCCTTCCCCGAGCCGGCGGCCATCGTCCAACCCAGCGTGCCGTGGCCGGCGTTCAGATACAGGTTCGGGTAACGCGTCCTGCCGATCAGCGGCACGTTTGACGGCGTCGCTGGCCGGAGCCCCGTCCAGTATTCGACGCGCGCGGGGTCGATGGCCGCGCCGAACCACTCGGTCGCCCGCTTCGTCAGCGCTTCGCAGCGCACGGGATTCAACTCGAGGTCGTAGCCGGAAAGCTCGGCGGTCCCCGCAACGCGCAATCGCTCGCCCAACCGGGTGAAGACGATTTTTTTGGCGTCGTCGGTGATGCTGATCGTCGGCGCCGCCGCCGAATCGACGATCGGCAGCGTCGCAGAATAGCCCTTGGCGGGATAGATCACCGCGCGTACACCGATCGGATCGAGGAGCTTCGGCGTGTGACTCGAAAGGCAAACGACATACGCGTCGGCGGCGAGCACTTCCTTGCGATTGTTTTCGTTCACCATCCGCGCGCCGCACACGGCACCTTCCGCGACCGCGAGCGATTCGACGGTGACACCGAAACGGAAAGCGACCCCACGCTGGCCCGCGAGCGCGGCGAGCGCCTGTGTGAACTTGCGAGCGTCGCCGGTTTCATCTGTGGCCGTATACGTGCCACCGACAATCCAGTCTCGCCGCGCCGAGAGCGCAGGTTCCAGCGCCACGCACTCCTCGGCCGTCTTCACCTCGCGCGCGATGCCGTAGTGGCGGACCAGCTCTGCCGCCCGCGCCGCATCGTCGAAACCCTTGCGGTCGGTGTAGATCTGCAATATGCCGCGCTGCAGCTCGTCATAGGCGATTCCCGTCGCACTGCGCAGCTCGCGGAGCGCGGCGCCCGAGTATTTGCTGATCGCCAGGATCTGCAGCATGTTGCGCCGCGTGCGCCAGGGCAGGCACTCGATCAGGAACTGCAGGCCCCAGCGCCATTGGTGAGCGTCGAGCCGCGGCCGGAACAGCAGCGGCGCGTCCGGCTGCCCGAGCCACTTGAGTATCTGGAGCGGCGCGCCGGGATTCGCCCACGGCTCGACGTGCGACACCGAGATCTGGCCACCGTTTGCGAATGACGTCTCGTGTCCCGCATCTTTCTGCCGTTCGACGACCGTTACCTCGTGGCCCGCCACGCGCAGGAACCAAGCCGCGGTCGTGCCGATGACGCCGGCGCCGAGCACCAGAACTTTCACGCCGCGTACTCGGCGATCGGCACGCAGGTACAGAACAGATTGCGATCGCCGTAGACGTTGTCGGCGCGGCCGACTGGAGGCCAGTATTTGTCCGACTTCACCGCCAACACCGGATAGGCGGCCTTTTCGCGGCTGTACGCGTGTGCCCAGTCCGCCGCAAGCAGCGTCGCTGCGGTGTGCGGCGCGTTCTTCAGCGGATTGTCGGCGCGATCCATGCGGCCATCTTCGATGGCGCCGATCTCCTCGCGAATCGCACTCATCGCATCGACGAAACGATCAAGCTCCGCCTTCGACTCGCTCTCGGTGGGCTCGATCATCAGCGTGCCGGCGACAGGGAAGCTCATCGTCGGCGCGTGAAAGCCATAGTCCATCAGGCGTTTCGCCACGTCGTCGACGGTGACCTCACTCGTCTCCTTCACTGGGCGCAAGTCGAGAATGCATTCATGCGCGATCAAGCCTCCGCTCCCCGAGTAGAGCACGGGATAGTGCGGCGAAAGCCGCTTGGCGATGTAATTCGCCGCAAGAATCGCCGACTCGGTCGCCGCTTTCAGCCCGTCGGCGCCCATCATTGCGATGTACATCCACGAAATCGGCAGAATGCCGGCACTGCCGTACGGCGCCGCAGAAACGGCTCCGATTGCATCAGGCCGAGCGTCGAGCATGCGGTGCCCGGGGAGGAACTTTGCCAAGTGCGCGCCGACCGCGACCGGCCCGACACCGGGACCACCGCCACCGTGCGGAATGCAGAACGTCTTGTGCAGATTCAAGTGCGATACGTCGGCCCCGAACGCGCCGGGCGCGGCCAGGCCCACGAGCGCATTCAGGTTCGCTCCGTCGACGTATACCTGGCCGCCATGCGCATGCACGATGTCGCAGATGTCGCGGATGCCCGCCTCGAATACGCCGTGGGTCGATGGGTACGTGACCATGATCGCGGCCAGATCGGCGCGATGCGCCTCGGCCTTGGCGCGCAGGTCGGCGAGATCGACGTTGCCCTGATTGTCGCAGGCGACGACGACGACCCGCATGCCGGCCATCTGCGCGGACGCAGGATTGGTCCCGTGCGCCGACGAAGGAATCAGGCAGACGTTGCGATGTGCTTCGCCGCGGCTTGCGTGGTACGCGCGGATGATGAGCAGGCCCGCGTACTCGCCCTGCGACCCTGCATTGGGCTGCAACGAGACCGCCGCGTAGCCGGTCGCCGCGCAGAGCATGCGCTCCAACCCGGCGATCATCTCGCGATAGCCTTCGGTCTGATCGGCGGGAGCGAACGGGTGCATGTGCGCGAACTCGCGCCAGGTGATGGGAATCATCTCGGCGACCGAGTTCAGCTTCATCGTGCACGAGCCCAAGGGGATCATCGAGCGATCGAGCGCGATGTCCCTGTCGGCGAGTCGACGCAGATAGCGCAGCATCTCCGTTTCGGAGTGGTAGCGATTGAACGTCGGGTGCGCGAGGAACGGCGATCGGCGATGCAAAGCGACGGGGTACGCATCGTCAACCGTCGGCTCGAGCGCATCGAAATCCGGCAGCGCCGCAGGCTCGGGCGCAAAGATCTGCCAGAGCAGCTTGACATCCTCGCGGGTGGTCGTCTCGTCGAACGAGATGCCGACGTGTGTCGTGTCGACGTGACGCAGATTGGCGCCGCGGCTCATGGCAGCGGCGTGCAAATCGAAGCTGCGCTCCCCGGTCGCGACGGTCAGCGTGTCGAAAAACGTGTCGTTGACTACGGTGATGCCCAACCGCTTCAAACCGGCCGCGAGGACGCCGGTCAAGCGATGGATCCGCGCCGCGATCGTCGCCAACCCGAGCGGCCCGTGATAGACCGCGTACATCGCCGCGATCACGGCGAGCAGCACCTGCGCGGTGCAGATGTTCGATGTCGCCTTCTCCCGCCGGATGTGCTGCTCGCGCGTCTGCAATGCCAGCCGATACGCGGGCTGTCCATTGGCGTCGATGGTCACGCCGACCAGCCGCCCGGGAAGGCTGCGCTTGAACTCGTCGCGCGTCGCAAAAAATGCCGCGTGCGGCCCCCCGAATCCCATC
>VBCS01000447.1 GCA_005888955.1 Betaproteobacteria bacterium | reverse complement strand
ATAGTCCAGCCCACGGATGGGGATGGTGCGCGACTTGGAGGGTCTCATTTTCCGGGTTCGCGGCGCGCCGTTCTTCGTAGGTGCGAATTTATTCGCACGGGGCGTAGCGTGCAGCGCCGAGGCCGAATAAATTCGGCCCTACGAAGACCGTCACCGCTTGCGGCACGTCGCGTTGCCGTCCTGCCAGCCGGTGCGATATTGGCCGTCGTTTTTGAAGCGCGTCGCGTCCTTCCGCTCCGAGCCGGATATGCTCGCGCAGCCGTCCGCATAGCCTTGGCGGTACTCCAGCGGGAAGCCCTGCAGATTGACGCTCGACGGCGGATTCGGATTCCCCTGCGGTTGCGACGGCGTGGGCGTGCCGTAGGGCGTTGGTCCCGGGCCGCCTCCCGGCCCGATCGTGGCGCAGCCGCACGCGAGCGAAATCAACAGCATGAGCAAGAAGCGGGAGAAACGCATGCAAGCCATGTTCCGAGAGCGAAAGTCGATTGAAATTTGGCAGAAAACCGGCGCGGCAAAACGAGTAAAATTGTACCCCATGAGCGCGCTCGACTTTCGCCCCGGTTCCGCCGTTGCGGCAGAGCCGTCGGGTGCGATAGCGTCGGCGCCGTTCGCCTTCCCAGGCGTGCCCAAGCGATCGGTTTCCGCATCACTGGCGGGCTTCGTGCATCTGCGCCTGCACAGCGAATACTCCATCGTTGACGGCATGGTGCGCATCGACGACGCGGTCGCGGCCGCGGTCGCCGACAAGATGCCCGCCGTTGCGCTCACCGACCTGTCCAACGTGTTCGGCCTGGTCAAGTTCTACACCGCGGCGCGCAAGGCCGGTGTCAAGCCGATCGTCGGCTGCGACGTCTGGATCACGCACGAGTCCGAGCGTGACGCGCCGCATCGCCTGCTGTTGCTGTGTCAGTCGCGCGAGGGCTATCTCAAGCTCGCCGAGTGGCTGACGCGCGCGTATCGAGCCAACCAGCATCGCGGCCGAGCGGAGCTCAAGCGCGAGTGGTTTGCCGAAGGCACGTCGGGTCTGATCGCGCTTTCGGGCTTCCGCGACGGCGATGTCGGCGACTGTCTCGGCCAGGGCAATCACGCCGGTGCGGCCAAGGCTGCCGGAGCCTGGGCGAAGCTCTTCCCCGACCGTTACTACCTCGAGGTGCAGCGCGCCGGCCATGCGGACGACGATGCGTTGATTGCATCGATCATGGCCATCGCCGCCGAGCTGGAGCTTCCCGTCGTCGCGACACACCCGGTGCAGTTTCTCAGCCGCGACGAATTTCGCGCACACGAGGCGCGGGTGTGCATCGCCGAGGGCTATACGCTCGCCGATCCGCGCCGGCCGAAGCGCTTTACGCCCGAGCAGTACTTCACGACGCAGGAAGAGATGGCGAAGCGGTTTACCGATCTACCCGGAGCATTGGCTAATTCCGTCGCCATCGCGCAACGTTGCAATCTGCTGATCCCGCTCGGCAAGAACTATCTACCCGCCTTTCCGGTTCCTGCAGGCGTCACCATCGAGCAGCATCTGAGGAACGAAGCGGTCGCGGGGCTGGAAAAGCGCCTCGCATTCCTCTACCCCGACTCGGCCGAGCGCGACGCGAAGCGCCCCGAATACGTTGCGCGCCTCGAGTTCGAGGCGAAGACGATCATCCAGATGGGCTACGCCGGCTACTTCCTCATCGTCGCCGACTTCATCAACTGGGCCAAGCGCAACGGCGTGCCCGTCGGCCCCGGCCGCGGCTCGGGCGCGGGCTCGCTCGTGGCGTACGCGCTCGGCATCACCGATCTCGATCCGTTGCGCTACGCGCTCCTGTTCGAGCGCTTCCTCAATCCCGAGCGGGTGTCGATGCCGGACTTCGACATCGACTTCTGCCAGGACGGCCGCGACAAGGTCATCGAATACGTAAAGCAGAAATACGGCGCCGAATCGGTATCGCAGATCGCGACTTTCGGCACGCTGCAGGCGCGAGCGGTGGTGCGCGACGTCGGCCGCGTGCTCGATTTGCCGTACAGCTTCTGCGACAGCATCGCCAAGCTGATCCCGTTCCAGCCCGGGCGGATGGTGACGCTCAAGCGCCGCGCGCCCGGCCCGAGTGAACGCACCGGCAACGTGGTCTACGCGCGCGAAGTCGAGCCACAGCTCTCCGAGCGTGAGGCATCCGAGGAGGAAGTGCGCGAGCTCCTGGCGCTCGCCGAGCAGCTCGAGGGTCTGCCGCGCAACGTCGGGATGCACGCGGGCGGCGTGCTGATTGCGCCGGGTAAGCTCACCGACTTCTGTCCGCTCTATACGCAGGCCGGCACCGACGCGCCGGTGTCGCAATTCGACAAGGACGACGTCGAGCACGTGGGCCTGGTCAAGTTCGACTTTCTGGGCTTGACCACGTTGACGATTCTCGACTGGACCGTACGCTACATCCACAGGCTCGATCCGGCCTCGACGATAACGGTCGAGAATATTCCCCTGGACGACAAGGACGCCTACGACATCTTCAAGAGCGGCAATACGGTCGGCGTGTTTCAATTCGAATCGCCTTGCATGCGCGAGCTCCTGCTGCAGGCGCCGGCGAAGCACTTCGACGACGTTGTCGCGCTGGTCGCACTGTTCCGGCCCGGCCCGATGGAGCTGATCCCCGACTACATCCGGCGCAAGCAGGGCGCGGAACGCGTCGACTTCTACGACCAGCGGCTCGAGCCGATCCTTGCGCCCACCTACGGCGTGATGGTGTATCAGGAACAGGTGATGCAGATCGCGCAGGTGATCGGCGGCTACACGCTCGGTGCCGCCGACCTCTTGCGGCGCGCGATGGGCAAGAAGCTACCCGAGGAGATGGCCAAGCATCGCTTCGTGTTCATCG
>VBCS01000085.1 GCA_005888955.1 Betaproteobacteria bacterium | reverse complement strand
TCGGTTGCGTTCCATCGAAGGCTCTGATTCGGGCAGCAAAATTCGTTCATCGAGCGCGTCACGCGGACACACTTGGCTTGCGCAACGCGCGCATGGAATTCGATTTTGGGGAAGTGATGGCGCGCATTCGACGCGTTATCGCGACGATCGCACCGCACGACTCGGTCGAGCGCTATACCGCGCTTGGCGCGGAGGTCCTGCTGGGGCACGCAAGAATCGTCTCTCCGTGGTCGGTCGAGATAAGCAATGCGGGCGCAACCCGGACGCTGACCACACGCGCCATTGTCATCGCGGCGGGTTCGAGTCCGGTCGTCCCGCCGATCCCCGGGCTCTCCGCCGCGAAGTGCCTCACCTCGGACACCCTCTGGGATGTGTCCAAACTTCCCGAGCGGCTCGTCGTGCTGGGCGGTGGTCCGATCGGCTGCGAGCTCGCGCAGGCACTGGCACGGCTTGGCGCCACGGTAACGGTGGTGGAGATGGCCGATCGCATACTGCTCCGCGAAGATCCGGATGCGGCTGCCGCCGTCGCATCCGCTTTGGAGCAGGATGGGATACGGCTCCTTACCGCGCACAAAGCAACTCGCGTCGAACAGAGCGAGAATGTAAGATCGATAACCGTCGAAGGCTTTGGCCGACAAGAGCGCATTGAATGCGATGCCATCCTGTGCGCCGTCGGGCGCGTGCCGCGCGTGACAGGTTTCGGCCTCGAGGACCTTGGCATTCCGCTGCGGGAAAACCGGACGATCGAAACAGACGCGTATCTGCAAACGCTCTACCCGAACATCTATGCCTGCGGCGACGTTGCCGGACCGTTTCAGTTTACGCACACTGCGGCTCACCAGGCGTGGTATGCCGCGACCAATGCGCTCCTGGACGGACTCTGGCACATCAAGGTGGACGACTCGGTGATTCCATGGGCAACGTTCACCGATCCCGAGGTGGCTCATGTCGGCCTCAACGAAACCGAAGCGACAGGTAAGAAAACATCCTTCGAAATTACGCGTTATGCGCTCAGCGATCTGGATCGTGCGATCGTCGACGACACGACTTCCGGATTCATCAAGATACTTACGCCTCCCGACGAGGATCGTATCCTGGGCGTCACGATTGTCAGCGAACATGCTGCCGACTTACTGGCGGAATTCGTGCTCGCGATGAAGCACGGCATCGGCTTGAAAGGCATTTTCGCGACCATCCACAGCTATCCGACGCTTGCCGAGGCGAACAAGTATGCGGCCGCGCGCTGGAGAGCGAGTCATGTACCCATGCGCGCGCTTGCTTTCGCGGAGCGCTACCTGGCCTGGCGCCGCGGAAGCTAAGGCTATGCTTGATTCGACGACCGCGTGTGCGCGACCGAGCCCGCTCCTGACGATCGTCATCCCGGCGCTGAATGAAGGCAGCGTCATCGCGGAGCTCTTGGCATCGCTTGCGCCGTTGCGCGTGCGCGGTGTCGAAGTCGTCGTCGTCGATGGCGGCAGCACCGATGGCACGGCCGAAGCCGCCGGCCCCGGCGCGGACCGCGTGCTCGTCGCGCCTTGCGGGCGGGCGCGCCAAATGAACGCAGGCGCCGCAGCGGCGCATGCGCCGGTGCTGTTGTTTCTTCACGCGGATACGCGGCTGCCCGCAAATGCCGACCAGCTGATCGTCAATGGGCTCGGTGCTGGGGGTCTCGAATGGGGTCGCTTTGACGTGCGCATCGAGGGCGCATCGCGCTGGCTGCAGCTTGTGGCCTCGTTCATGAACCTGCGCTCACGCATCACCGGTATCGCGACGGGCGATCAAGCGATGTTCGTGACTCGACGGGCGTTTGACGCTCTTCGAGGCTTCCCGGATCAGGCGCTCATGGAAGACGTCGAGCTGTCGTCGCGCCTCAAGCGACGCGGGCCACCGTTGTGTCTCCGACCGCCCGTGGTCACGTCGGGGCGGCGCTGGAACGCTCGCGGTGTCGCGCGGACCATTCTTTTGATGTGGTGGATACGGCTGCTTTACGTTTTCGGCGTCGCACCCGACCGTCTTGCGCGCATGTATCACTAGCCTGCCAGGCGCTGCCCGTGAGCTCGACGACGGTGATGATCTTTGCCCGAGCGCCGATTCCGGGCGCCGTAAAGACACGGCTGATTCCCGCGCTGGGACCGATGGGAGCCGCGCAGTTGGCCGTCCGCATGCTTAGGAATGCGCTGCAGAGCGCCGCCGATGCAAGGCTGGGCCCGGTCCAATTACATGGCGCACCCGACGTCCAACATCCGGTGCTTCAATCGGCGGCCGCGGAGGCAGGTGCCACCTGTGTTGCGCAAGGACCTGGCGATCTGGGGGAGCGGATGCGCCTGGCGCTGGCGGCAGCGCTGCAGGTGACGCCGCGAGCGTTGCTCTGCGGAACGGATTGCCCTGCGCTCGACGGCCAGGTGCTGCGCGAAGCCGACGCCGCGCTTGTCGCCGGTGCGGATTGTGCGCTCGTGCCGACCGCCGACGGCGGCTTTGCCCTGATCGGGTTCCGGCGCGAGGCGCTCGCCGCCATTGACGACGTCTTCGGCGCGATTGCCTGGGGCTCGCCCACTGTCATGTCCTCGACCCGGGATCAGCTTTTGCGCGCGGGCCTGCGCTGGACGGAATTGGCCACCCTCGTGGACATCGACGAGCCGGCCGACCTCGAACACGTCCCGAAGGAATGGCTCGTGCGACCTGTGTCGGGAGACAGCACGGCAACCGAAAGGACGTGATGCAATTCGCGTTGTACGGGCTACCCGTTGCTTTCCTGGTATTGCTCGCCTTGGAACAGGCATTCCCCTTGCGCAAGGCGAAAGGGCCACTTTGGCCCCGCCTCCGGGTCAACTTCTGCGTGGCGATTCTTGCGCTGACCGTCGCCGCGATCCTGGTCAAGCCCGCGGCATCGGCGCTCCTGGAGCAGGCG
>VBCS01000008.1 GCA_005888955.1 Betaproteobacteria bacterium | reverse complement strand
GAGCAACGTCGACAGGAGACCCACGATCGCTGCGAGCAATGCCGAGTTGATCGCGACACCGCAGCGGGTCCCACCGCCAAAACAGCCGAGCCCCCAGATGTCGGAGGTCAGCAGCCGCGCGCTGATCAGCCCGGGGGCAAAGCGGCCCTGTGCGTCCTCCACCGCGGCGACGAGCGAGCAAGTGACCGGATAGAAGATGAAAACGATGAGGAGCGCGCCGATAACAACGACAATCGTCGCGACCGCCACGTCGCCGCGGAACATGCCGAGCCGCGCGAGGGCGCGAGCCAGGCAGACGGTGAGCGCGCCGAGCGCGAGCGCGGCGCCTATGCCGAACGCGGGCGCGCCGGGACCGGCGGCAAATCCGGCGCCAAAAGCCCAGGCCAGCCCCAGCGCGGCAACAAGGGCGGTTGCGGTGTCGCGGCCCCAACACGCGAAGAGCAGCACCGCAGCGGCCGCTGCGATCAGCGGCCACTGCGACGTCGCTCCGGAAAGCGCGCGCATGAGAGCCGAACCGCCGCCGGGACCCCATGGCGCGAGAACGAGCGCCGCCAGCGCGAGTGCCGCGACGACAATGGTCGCGCGGTCGCGCGAGGACGGTATGAACGCGGCTGGCGCGAGCGCGGTTGCCACGGCTAAGGAACCTACGTCCCTTACTTCGGCAGCGCCGAGACCTCCTTGTCCCACTTCGTCAGCAGCCGCGTCCGCTCAGCCGACGAGCCGTACTTGGCAAAGTCGTAGTTGATGAGCTTGATCTCGCTGAACTTCGGCGCCTGCGGCGGCGCGCTCGCGTTCTTGTTCGATGGCACCTGGTAGGACACCTTCGCCTGAGCACCGATGCTCTGCGCCTCGGGTGTAAGCGCCCAGTCGTACCACTTCTTGGCGTTCTCCAGGTTCTTGGCGCCCTTGATGAGGCTCATGCTGCCGATCTCGTAGCCCGTCCCTTCGCACGGCGACACGATCTTGACCGGCGCGCCGCCGACTGCCTGGACCACCGCATCGTGCACCCGACTTCGTATACTGGTTGACATTCTTGTGCAGTGCCTTGAGGTAGTCGAAGGCCTTGTCCTCGCCCATCAGCTGCACGAGCGTCGCGAGCATCGTATACGAGGTGCCCGAAGAATTCGGGTTCGCGACCTGGATCTCGTCCTTGAACGCCGGCTTGATGAGGTCGGACCAGCACTTCGGCTCGGGAATGTTCTTCTTCTTCAACTGTTCGACGTTATAGCTGTAACCGAGCGCGCCCGCGTACACGCCGACCGTCCGGTATTTCGACTGCTCGGCCTGGCGCACCGCCCAATCCTGCAAGTCGGCTAACCGCGGTGACTTGTACGGCTCGGTCAGCCCCTCTTCGGCCGCCTGCAAGTGCGGGTCGCCCGTGCCGCCCCACCAGATGTCGCCGCGAGGATTCGCCGCCTCGGCCTTGATCTGCGCATAAAACTCGCCGGAGCTCTTGCGGGTCATGAGCACCTTGATCCCCGTCGCCTTCTCGAACGCGGCGACCATCGGTCGGCACCATTCTTCCTGCACCGTGCAGTAAACGACGAGCTCGCCCTGCGCGGCGGCGGTCAAGGGTGCCGCGAAGGCGACCGCCGCGGCGATGCTTGCAAGCCAGTGGCGCGATTGCATCGTTCTCTCCCCCGTTCAGGCTAAGGCCGATAAGCATAGCGCAAAGACTGCCCGGACGTACCGGAGCCCAAGGGCGCTGCAGTAGCCGGCATCCCCGCTTCTCCCTGTTCGCATGGCGAGCACGTTTGGCCGATGCGTCGCGATTCCTTCATCCGATTTTCCGCCGGCGTAAAATCCTGCCGATCGACCGGAGGAGGAAAACTTGTGAACAACGTATTCATCCGCCTCGCTGCCCTCGTTGCCGTGCTCGCGTCGCCGGGCGCCGCTTCTGCGCAAGGCACGCTCGCCGTTTACTGCAGCTCACCGAACACGGCGTGGTGCCAGGGCATGGCTATCGGTTTCGAAAAGGCGACCGGCGTCAAGGTCGCTGTCACGCAGAAGGCGACCGGTGAGCTCTTCGCACAGATCAAGGCCGAAGCCAACAACCCCAAGGGCGACGTCTGGTGGGCGGGTCCCGGCGACGCGTTTCTGCAGGCCGCAGAGGAAGGATTGCTCGAGACCTACAGGTCGCAGAACCTGGGCCAGCTGCAGGATTGGGCAAAGCGCGAAGCCGAGCTGTCGAAGTATCGCGTCGTCGGCGTTTACGGAGGCATTCTGGCGCTGGGCTACAACACCGAGATCTTCGCCAAGAAGAAGCTGCCGATTCCCAAATGCTGGAAAGACCTGACCGATCCCCTCTACAAGGGCGAAGTCATGCTGTCGAACCCGAACTCGTCCGGAACCGCGTACATGATGCTCGCGTCGCTGGTCCAGATCTTCGGCGAGGACGAAGCGTTCAAGTACATGAAGGCGCTCAATGCCAACGTGAATCAGTATGCGCGTTCGGGGATCGGCCCGATGGCCGCGGTGACGCGCGGCGAGACCGCCATCGGCAGCACCGTGCTGCATGGCGTGATCAACGAGATCATGCGCGGCTTCCCGGTGCAGCCGATTCTGCCTTGCGAAGGTGTCGGCTACGAAGTCGGCTCGATGGCGATCATCAAGGGCGCGCGCAATCTCGACAACGCGAAGAAATTCTTCGACTGGGCGCTGACCCCGGAAGCGCAGAAGATCGGCCTCGACATCAAGGAATTCGCGATTCCTACCAACAAGAACGTGGCACTGCCGCCGCAGGTGCCGAATCTGGCCGCGATCAAGCTCATCGACTACGACACCGCCAAGTACGGCTCGGCCGCGGAGCGCAAGCGCCTGCTCGAGCGGTGGGAGAAGGAGATCAACTCGGTCGCACGTTGACGCGTAGTGCGTCATGACGCCTGAGCGCAAGGCCATTGCCTTCTGGCTCGCCGTCGGTACCGTCGGTTTCTCACTCGTTCCATGGTACGCGCTCGAGGGTTCGCTCTTCTCGACCGACTGGATTCGCGACTATGCGGGCAAGGAGGCGGCGCCGGCGCTGGTGCAAGGTTTGCGCCACGGACGGATCTGGCTCCTGCCGCTGGGTAGCCTGCTGCTTGCGGGCCTGGCACTGCTTTCACCTCGCTTCGAGCGCGCGCTTCGCGCGCGCGGGCTCCTCGCGCTTGGCGCCGCGGGCTTCCTCTACCTTCTGCTCGAGGGTTTCGCGATCGGCCCGCGGGGCTGGTCGTTCGCGACACTCGGCGCGGCGCTCGGCCCGCTTGCCGGCGGGCAAGACGGGATGGGCCTGGGGGCGCTTCTGGTGGTCGCCGCGTTCGCGATGCTCTTCGCGCTGGGGCTCGCGGAGCGAGGGCTTTTCGCCGGCGACGGATTCATCGCCGCTTGCGTCGTCGCGATCGCCGTCCTCACCGCGACGTTCATCTTCTTTCCGGTGCTGCGCATCCTCTCGAGCGCCCTTCGGGACGGCCTCGGCGCCTGGTCTGCCTCGGCGTTCTTCGGCCGGTTGCTCACCGCCAAGGTCTGGGGGTTGGGTTGCTTTGCTGAAGGCCGGAGTTGCGGCGTGGCGTGGAACACGCTTCTGCTCGCTCTTTTGACGGGCGCTGGCACGACCGCGCTGGGCCTTGCGTTCGCACTGATCGCCACGCGCACCGACTTCCGCTTCAAGAAGCTCCTGCGCGCGCTGTCGATCCTGCCGATCATCACCCCACCCTTCGTCATCGGGCTGGGATTGATCCTCATCTTCGGTCGCTCGGGCCTGATCAACCAGATGCTGGAGTCGGTATTCGGCGTCGAGCCCACGCGCTGGTTCTACGGTCTGCCGGGATTGCTGGTCGCACAGCTGCTCTCGTTTACGCCGGTCGCGTTCCTGGTGCTCATCGGCGTGGTCGAGGCCGTTTCGCCGAGCATGGAGGAAGCCGCGCAAACCTTGCGCGCGGACCGCTGGCGAACCTTCGTCGACGTGTCTTTGCCACTCATGCGTCCCGGGCTCGCCAATGCGTTCCTGATCGGCTTCATCGAATCGATCGCCGACTTCGGCAATCCGATCGTGCTCGGCGGGAACTTCGGCGTGCTTTCCACCGAAGTGTTTTTCTCCGTCGTCGGCGCGCAGCTCGACCAGGGCCGCGCCGCCGCGCTCGGCATTCTCTTGCTGGGTCTCGCGCTCGCGGCGTTTTTTGCGCAGCGCTGGATGCTCGGGCGCAAGGCCTATACCGCGCTCTCGGGCAGAGGTGATTCCGGGCTGTCGACGCCGCTGCCCGAAGGGGTGCGCCGCATGTGCTACGCCGTGGTCGTGCCCTGGATCGCATTGACACTCGTGATTTACACGATGGTCTTCGTCGGCGGCTTCGTCGAGCAATGGGGTCGCAATTACGCCCCGACGCTCAAGCATTACAGCAGAGCCTTCGCGATCGAGCTTGGGCCCCATGGCCTGCTGTGGGTCGGCACCGCGTGGAGCTCGTTCTGGACCACGGTCGAGCTATCGGCCGTCGCTGCTCCGGCGACTGCTGTGCTGGGGCTGCTGACCGCCTGGATCCTGACGCGGCACCGGTTCAGGGGCAGGGCGTATTCGAGTTCTGCACCATGCTCTCGTTCGCGATTCCCGGCACCGTGATCGGCGTGTCATACATTCTCGCCTTCAATGTGCCACCGATCGAGATCACCGGAACCGCGCTGATCCTGATCGTCTGTAACGTGTTCCGGAACATGCCGGTCGGCGTGCGCGCGGGAATCGCGTCGCTGTCCCAGGTCGACAGGAGTCTCGACGAGGCTTCGACGACGCTCGGCGCGCGCGGCCTCACGACCCTGCGCCGCGTGCTGCTGCCTCTGCTCAAGCCGGCAATCGTTGCGGCGCTGGTCTACAGCTTCGTACGCGCCATGACGGCCCTTTCGGCGGTTGTGTTTCTGATCTCCGCCGAATACGACTGGGCGACGACGTACATCATCAATCGTGTGACCAACGGCGACTACGGCGTCGCGGTCGCGTATTCGACGGTGCTGATCGTGCTGACGCTCGCAGTCATATGGCTCATCCAGCGCCTCGTCGGCGAAACGCGTCTCGGCCGGCGCGCGGGCGTTCCCGGCGCCGCCATGGGACAATTGGCCGCGTCTTG
>VBCS01000446.1:1460-3004 GCA_005888955.1 Betaproteobacteria bacterium | reverse complement strand
CTCGCCCTTGAGAATTCGGCCAGTGTAGGCGCCAACCTGGCGATATGCATCAGTAAGGCTCGCGCCGTAGCTCATCAGGGCGCCACCGGCAGGAAACTCTCGGATATGGTAGATCGCGGGAACCGCATTGCGGGCCGCGAGCGCCACGAGCCGATTGCGTTGGGTGTCGAAGAAGGGATCGTTTTCAACGACGAGCGCGCCGACTCGCTCCTGGGTAAGCATTGCGAAGTTCGATTCGAATTCCGCTTCCGTACTCGCACGCAGGACGAACAGCCGCCGCCCAAGCGCGTGCGCCGCCGTCTGCACATCTTGCCTGTGGGACTCCGCTTTCGGATTGTTCGGGTTTAGGAGCAGCGCAATCGCACTGGCGTTGGGCACCAGCTCGCATAGCAACCCTAGTCGCTTGGCACCCAGCTCGCCGGTGAGGAAGCTGACGCCCGTAAGATTGCCGCCCGGTCGATTGAAGCTGGCGACGAGGCCGAGCGCAACCGGATCATCGCCGATCAGGAAGACGATCGGAATGGTTGCCGTCGCCGCCTTGGCCGCTAGCGCTGAGGGTTCGCCGCCGACGGCTGCCATGACGCTCACGCGGAGTCTAACGAGCTCGCTCGCGAGTGCTGGCAAGCGCTCATAGTGACCCTTCGCCCAACGGTACTCGATGGCGACGTTCTGCGCCTCGACATAGCCGGTTTCGCTCAGGCCTTGGCGGAATGCGGCGGCATGAGCGGCAGATTCTTCGGGTGATCTGCTGCTCAGGAATCCGACGACCGGCACCGCCGGTTGCTGCGCTTGCGCGACTAGGGGGGCGGCTATGACACTGCACGCCGCGGTCGTGATAAACGTTCGCCGATCCATCACCGGATCACCTAGTTGACAACAGGAAGTCAACCATAGCACGGCTCTTGTCGGTATTGGTTCTAAAGGCCGCGCCACGTAGCCTACACGAAATGCTTCGTGTAGCCGACGGCGCATATTCCCCGATCTCAAACGAATGTCCGGTTTGCGGATTGCGAGCCAACTTCCGGAGTTGGCCGGATCCCGACATCGCTGTAACCGACCCATACCGTGCCGCGGAATTCGGCTAGGACGCTAGAGGTAGGAGGCCACTGACAGCACGGAATGCGCGAGTGCTAGGACTCGATAGACGCGTTCAACCCTCGTCGTCGCGCGTGAGCGTGTCTAGGGTCAGGCCCTCAACGTGTCGCGAAGTAGTCGAGCCCGACCAGTCGTCGACCATCGATGAAACGCAAGCCCAAGATACTAGGCACCAGGTACCTTAGTGCCTAAAATCATGGTCGCCACAGCCGAGGCCAATCTGTTGCGCCCGACGACGCGAGCGAAAGTTGAAGCAGTCGAAAAACGAATATGACTTCTGATCGTCACGTTTACATCCATGCTCAGTTGCCGGGTAATGTCGACACCGTGCCGGCGGCCTTGCTTCGATGAAGTGCACACTGGTCGGGTCCCGCTTCTTCGGGGCCAAGGTATTCGAAGCCCTGCGCAACGATGGCGCCGAGATCGCGCGCGTGGTTGCTCCCGCCGCC
>VBCS01000446.1:0-1386 GCA_005888955.1 Betaproteobacteria bacterium | reverse complement strand
TTCGCGCCTCGGTGGCGTTGGCTATCATCCTTCGCTGCTGCCGCGACATCGCGGCATCGCCGCGGTGGAATGGACGATCCTGGAAGGCGATGCGATTGCGGGAGGCTCGGTCTATCACCTGGCTGACACCATGGACGCGGGCGCAATCGCCGCGCAGGACTGGTGCTTTGTCGTCAAGGGCGAGACGGCGCGCGAGTTGTGGGAACGCGCATTGGCACCCATGGGTCTCGACCTCCTGACGCGGGTCGTTCGCCATGGTCGGCAGCATGGCGAATTGCCCGCCCACCCCCAAGACGAGCGATTCGCAACCAAAGCGCCAATGATTCGCAGGACCGTTTCATTGACGGACGAAGGAAAATCCCCAATCACATCGCTCGTGGCGACGGTGACAGGCCCCGATCGTCCCGGAATTGTGAGTCTCTTGTCGGAACAGGCGCAGGGCTTCGGCGCCAACTGGGCCGGAAGTCGCATTGCGACCCTCGCCGGGCAGTTCGCCGGCTTGGTGCATTTCGAAGTACCTCCGCAAAACGCCGACCCGCTGGCCGCCGCGCTGGGCGGATTGGAACCGTCGGGCGTACACGTCGTCGTCGCCCAACAGGAGCAGATACCGGTTCCCGCCGGCCGCCGCGCAGTCAAGCTCGAATTGGTCGGGCATGACCGGCCCGGGATCGTTCGCGAATTGTCCGGGAGTCTTGCCCGACGCCGCGTCAGCATCGAGGATCTCCACACCGAGATCGTCAGCGGCGCCACGCCCGCGGAGCAGCTGTTCAAGGTCAAGGCGCTCCTGGTCGTACCGGAGCAAGTTCCGAACGATGAGCTGCGGCGCGCACTGGAACCGCTCATGAAGGAGATGACGGTCGACATCGCGCTCGGAGAAAATGCGGTCGGCGCCTGACCGGCGCTGGTTGAGGTCGCGGGAGTTTCGTAGGGCCGAATTCATTCGGCCGCGGCGTTGGCATGGGACAATATGCGAATGAATTCGCACCTACGAGATCCTTGGTAATGTCCGCCTACTCCGTCGACCCCGATATCAGCGTCGCGTCCACCATCGACAGCGCGTTCTATTGCGACGAGGCGACCTACGCGCTGGCGCGCGAGCGAATCTTCGCGCGCAGCTGGCAATGGATCGGCGATCTCGCGGACGTGGCCGAATCCGGGTCGCTGTCTCCGCGCGAGCTTTTGCCCGGATTGCTCGACGAGCCGCTGCTGCTTTCGCGCGACGGCGCGGGCACATTGCGCTGTCTTTCCAATGTGTGCACGCACCGTGGCAATATTCTCGTGCGCGCGCCGTGCACCCAAGTCGAGCAGATCCGCTGCGGCTATCACTCGCGCCGCTTCGATCTCTCCGGACGCATGAGCTTCATGCCGGAATTCGCGGGCGCGAAG
>VBCS01000443.1 GCA_005888955.1 Betaproteobacteria bacterium | reverse complement strand
GGTCGATGCCGCAGTCGCCGTGCAGATGGTGCTGAATCTCGTCGAGCCGCAGTCGTCGGGCATCGGCGGCGGCGCGTTCATGCTCTTTCATAACGGCCGCAACGGATTGTTGACTGCATACGACGGCCGCGAGACCGCGCCCGCCGCCGCCAAGCCGGATCGGTTCCTCGACAAGGAAGGCAAACCGCTCAAGTTCTACGATGCAGTCGTCGGCGGCAAGTCGGTCGGCGTGCCCGGCACGCTGCGGCTGCTCGAGCTCGCGCACCGGCAATACGGCAAGCTGCCTTGGGCAGCGCTGTTCGAGCCGGCGATCGCGATGGCCGAGCAGGGTTTTGCGGTGAGCCCGCGGTTGAACATCAACATCGCGGGCGAAAAGTATCTGACTCAGGATCGCGCCAAGGCATACTTCTACAATGCCGACGGCACTCCCTTGGCCGTGGGGCATACGCTGAAGAATCCGGCGTTCGCGGCGACGCTCAAACGCATCGCGGCCGAGGGCGCCGATGCGTTCTATCAAGGTGAGATCGCGCGCGACATCGTCGAGACCGCGCGCTCGCATCCGACCAATCCGGGCGATCTGACCGAGGCCGATCTCGCCGGCTACAAGGTCAAGGTGCGCGAGCCCGTGTGCGGAACGTATCGCGTGTACAAGGTCTGCGGAATGCCGCCCCCGTCGTCCGGAGGGATCACGGTGTTGCAGATCCTCGGCATCCTCGAGCCCTTCGATATGAAGGCACTCGGCGCGGGGTCGCTTTTCAGCGTGCACCTCATCACCGAAGCCGGGCGGCTGGCCTATGCCGACCGCAATCAATATCTCGCGGATCCCGATTTTGTGAAAGCGCCCGAGGGAATGACCGATCCCGCGTATCTGCACGAGCGCGCTGCGTTGATCAAGCTCGACGTGAGCATGGGGCGGGCGAAGGCGGGCACGCCGGCGGTCGCGCCGGCGCGGAAGAAAGCCGCCGCCCTGCGCGACTTTGGCGTGGGCATTGCGCTCGAATTTCCCTCGACATCGCATATCTCGATCGTCGACAAATACGGCAACGCGCTGGCGATGACGACGACGATCGAAGACATGTTCGGCAGCCGCCTGATGACCCGAAGCGGATTTCTGCTGAACAACGAGCTCACCGACTTTTCGTTTGCGCCCGTCGACGAGGGCAAGCCGGTCGCCAACCGCGTCGAGGCGGGTAAGCGGCCGCGCTCCTCGATGGCGCCGACGATCGTCTACGACGGCCAGGGCAAGCTGTACATGGTCGCGGGATCTCCCGGGGGGAGCGCGATTATCAACTATGTCGCCAAGACGCTGATCGGCGTGCTCGACTGGGGTCTCGACCCGCAGGCGGCGATCGACCTGCCGAACGTCGGCAGCCGCAATGGTCCGACCGAGCTTGAGAAGGATACGCCGGTCGCGGCAATGGAATCGAAGCTCAAGGCGCTCGGACACGAAACCCGCGTCATGGAGCATACGAGCGGCTTGCAGGCGATCGTACGCACGAGAAGTGGTTGGATCGGCGGCGCGGATCCGCGGCGCGAGGGTACGGTGGCGGGCGATTGAACCCACCGGAGTCGCCGGCGCCAAGCGGAAGCGAGCAGAAGCCGGCCGGTCGGTCAGGGGAACGGCATGAATGCGAAGAACGTGCCGGTACAGCGGCTCACGGAAGGCTCGCGGCCGGGGCTTGCCCGCCATTTCCTGAGCCTCGACCGCGAAGATGTACGGCTGCGCTTCGGGGTCGTGATTCCCGCAGCGGCCATCGCCGAGTACGTCGAGCGTATCGACTTCGACACCGACGCGGTCTTCGGCGTCTACGACGAAGAGCTCGCGCTCGTAGCCGTCGCGCACGTGGCGTTCACCGGGGACATGGCCGAGCTCGGCGTATCGGTGCTGCCGGCCCATCGCGGACGCGGTCTGGGCAGCGCGCTCCTCGCACGTGCGGCCGAGCACGTGCGCAACCGTTTCGTGACACGGCTGTTCATGCACTGTCTTGCGGAGAATGCCGCGATGATGCACATCGCGCGCAAGCTCGGGATGAAGATCTGCGTCGATACCGGCGAGGCCGACGCGTTTCTCAAGCTTGCTCCTGCGGATCCGGCATCGGTTACCGGCGAATTCGTCGAGCAGCGTCTCGCCCTGTTCGATTACGCTCTCAAGTCGCAGGCCATGCGGATCAAAGAGCTCAATGCGCCGGCGCGCCCGCTGGAAGGTTGACGCCGATGGATGCGCCCAAGCCGACCCGCCACCGCATCGTCATCGTCGGCGGCGGCGCCGGCGGATTGCCGTTGGCGGCGCGCCTCGGCGACAAGCTGGGACGGCGCGGACGCGCCGAGATCACGCTGGTCGACCGCTATGCCACGCATCTGTGGAAACCGCTGCTGCATGAAGTCGCGGCCGGGCGCCTGGATGCCGACGTCCACGGCGTCGATTATCTTGCGCTCGCGTACTGGCATCACTTCCGGTTCCGGCAGGGGACCGTCGCCGGCCTGGACCGCGCGCGGCATGAGCTTATGCTTGACGCCGTCTACGATGACGACGGCGCGCTGATGCTCCCGCGCCGCACGCTGCGCTATGACACGCTGATCTTCTGCGTCGGCAGCGTCAGCAACGACTTCAACGTGCCTGGAATTGCGGCGCATGCGATTTCGCTCGACGTGCTCGCGGACGCCGAGCGCTTCCACCGCCGGCTGCTTGCCGCCTGCGTGCGCGCGGACGCGGAGGCAGCCGCGGGCAGCCCGACGGGAGTGAACATCGTGATCATCGGCGCCGGTGCGACCGGCGTCGAGCTGGCGGCCGAGATCCGGCACACGACCGGCGCGCACGCGAGCTACGGTCTGGATTATCTCGACCCGGAAAAAGACATCCGGCAGACGATCGTCGAAGCCGCGCCGCGCATTCTGCCCCAACTCTCCGAGCACGTCGCCGAGGCCGCAACCGGGCTGCTCAAGAAGCTCGACATCGACGTGCGCACGGGCGAGCGCGTTACGCTCGTCGACGAGCACGGCGTCCACACCGCGAGTGGCGCTACGTATCGCGCCGATCTCGTGGTGTGGGCCGCGGGCATCAAGGCGCCCGACTGGTTGGTCGATCTCGGTGGGCTGGAAACCGGCCGCGGCAATCAGCTCGTCGTGACGACGACCTTGCAGACGACGCGCGATGCCGACGTCTTCGCCTTCGGCGACTGCGCGGCCTGTCCCTGGCCCGAAGCGGGAAGGGCGGGCGCGCTGGTGCCGCCGCGCGCGCAGGCGGCGCGCCAGCAGGCGTTGCTACTCGTCAAGTCGATGCAGGCGCGACTGGCGGGAGCGCCGCTGCCGACATTCCATTTCCGCGATCTCGGCTCGCTCGTGTCATTGGGCGAGCTCTCCGCAGTCGGCAGCCTCATGGGCAGGCTTATCGGAGGCAGCCTGCTGATCCAGGGGCTGATCGCCCGCTGGATGTACGCCTCGCTCTACAAGCTGCACCAAGTCGCGATACTCGGTTACGTCGGCGTCGCGCTCGACACCGTCGGCCGCTTCTTGAGCCGACGGACCACGCCACGCGTCAAGTTGCACTGACTGGCGCGCTGGAACCGTCAGCGTGGCTGGCGCTACCCGCTTCTCGGCAATCGGCAGCTCGTCGGGCACCTGAAAGACTGGTGGCTACCAGATCGACACGCGCTTGGCCGGCGCGAGGTACATCTTGTCGCCTTCCTTGAGACGAAACGTGGTGTAGAACACGTCGAGATTCGATAGCGTACCGTTGCACCGGAACTGGTCCGGCGAATGCGGATCGGATTTGAGATAGACGATCTGCTGCTCGTCGCGTGTCTTGTTGCGCCATCCCTGCGCGTAGCTCAGGAAGAAGCGCTCGTCGCCGCTCATGCCGTCGATGACCGGTGCCTCCTTGCCGCCGAGCGACAGGCGGTAGGCCTTGTAAGCGATCGCGAGGCCCGAGAGGTCGGCGATGTTCTCGCCCAGCGTCAGCTTGCCATTGACGTGGTAGCCCGGCACCGGGCTGTACGCATCGTATTGCGCGACCAGCGCCTTTGTTTTTTCATCGAAGCGTGCATGGTCCTCTGGCGTCCACCAGTCGCGCAGGTTGCCGTCGCCGTCGAACTGGCTGCCAGAGTCGTCGAAGGCATGGCTGATCTCATGCCCGATCGTCGCGCCCACTCCACCGTAGTTAGCTGCGTCGTCGGCATCGGGATTGAAATACGGTGGCTGCAGATAGGCCGCCGGAAAGACGATCTCGTGCAGCAGCGGGTTGTAATACGCGTTGACCGTCTGCGGTGTCATGAGCCATTCCTCGCGGTCGATCGGCTTGCCGAGCTTCGCCACATTTCGATCGAACTCGAAGCGGTGCGCTCGCATGACGTTACCGACGAGATCGTCGGGCGCGATAACCAGCCTCGAGTAGTCGCGCCATTTGACCGGATACCCGATCTTGGGTGTGATCTTGGCGAGCTTGGCTTGCGCTTCCTTCTTGGTCTCCCGGCCCATCCAGTCGAGACCGTCGATGCTCTGTTTATAGGCGGCGAGCAGATTCGCAACGAGCTTCTCCATCCGCGCCTTGCTCGCTGGCGGGAAATACTTGGCGACGTAGACGTGGCCTAGCGCCTCGCCGACCGCTTCGTTGACGAGCGTGACGCCACGCTGCCACCTTGGGCGATTCTGCGGGATGCCGGAGAGTGTCGTGCCGTAGAACGCGAATCGCTCGTCGACGAAACGCTTGTCGAGAAACCGCGCGTAGTCGCGCAGCACCTGCCATTTGAGGTAGGCCTTCCAAACGGAAAGCGGAGTTTTCGCGAAAAGCGCACCGAAGTCCTTGAGATAGCTCGCCTGGTAGAGCACGACATCGGAGACCTTGCCGGACACTGCGGCAGCGTCGAGATA
>VBCS01000082.1 GCA_005888955.1 Betaproteobacteria bacterium | reverse complement strand
ACGCGATGACGGAGCCCGAGAAGGTGATCGCGCCGATAAAGGTACCGATGAACAGCTCGATCTTGTGCCCCAGGGTGATCGGCACGTCCAGTCCCATGGCGGCAGGATTGTTGACCGCCGCGATGGCGATAAAGACCGCCGCGAGGCCGACCAGCGAGTGCATCGCCGCTATCAGCTGCGGCATCTGCGTCATCTGCACCCAACGTGCGACGACCGCTCCGATCGCACCACCGATCACCATCGCAGCCAGAATCGGCAGCACGTTCTTGCTGTGCGAGTAGACGAGCGCGAGCGTAACCAGCAGCGCGATCGCCATGCCGATCATGCCGTAGACGTTGCCGCGACGGGCGGTCTGCGGTCCGGACAGCCCCCTCAGCGCGAGGATGAAACTGACCGCCGCGACGAGGTACCAGAGTGCGACTTGGTTGGCGCTCATGGCTGTCCCTTGTCCCGCATCATGGCTTTTCCTTGGCGGCGGCCCTCGGCTCCTTCTTCTTGAACATCTCCAGCATGCGCCGGGTGACGAGAAAGCCGCCGAAGGTATTGATCGACACCAGGGCCACTGCGAGCACGCCGAGCCAGCCGCCCCAATCGAGCTCGGCCGCGCCCGCGGCCAGCATCGCGCCGACCATGATGATGCTGGAGATCGCGTTGGTCACGCTCATCAGCGGCGTGTGCAGCGCCGGCGTCACGTTCCACACCACCTGGTAGCCGACGAAAATCGCCAGCACGAAGACGATGAGGTTGAAGACGATCGGATCAACGCCTGCGGTCATGATTCGCTCCCTCGAATGAACCCGCTCTCCCCCGCGAGGGAGAGGGAGAAAAACTCAGCTTCTCGACACCACGGCGCCGTTCTCGCAGATCAGCGTCGCCTTGATGATCTCGTCGTCCTTCGGCACCGCGAACTCTCCGGTCTTGGGATTGAGCGACAGCGCGAGGAAGTTGATCACGTTGCGCGCATAGAGCGCGGACGCGTCGGCTGCCACGCGCGCCGGCAGATTGCCGAAGCCGACGATCTTCACGCCGTTGCTGACCACGATCTTGTCGAGCTCCGAGCCCTCGACGTTGCCGCCCTGCTCGACCGCGAGATCGACGATGACCGCGCCGGGCTTCATCGCCGCGACTGTCGCGGCCTTGATGAGCTTCGGCGCGGGACGGCCCGGAATGAGCGCGGTCGTGATCAGGATGTCGACGCTCTTGCAGCGCTCGTGAATGATGCCGGCCTGTCGAGCCATCCATTCGGGCGGCATCGGCCGCGCGTAGCCGCCCACACCTTCCGCGATCTCGCGCTCCTCGTCGTTAGCATAAGGAACATCGACCCACTTTGCGCCGAGCGATTCGACTTGATCCTTGACCGATGGCCGGACGTCGGAGGCTTCGATCACGGCGCCCAACCGCTTCGCTGTCGCGATCGCCTGCAGCCCCGCAACGCCGACGCCGAGGATCAGCACGCGCGCGGCCTTGACCGTCCCTGCGGCGGTCATGAGCATCGGCATGAACCTGCCATAGGTGTTGGCGGCAATGATCACGGCCTTGTAACCGGCGATATTCGCCTGCGAGGACAGCACATCCATCGCTTGTGCGCGCGTGATGCGTGGCAGCCACTCGAGCGCGTAACCCGACACGCCGTTGCCCGCATACGATTGCACGGCCGCCGCATCGAAGGGGTTGAGGAGGCCGACGAGCATCGCACCGCGCTTGAGCTTCGGCAACTCGTGCTCGGTCGGTCCTCGCACCTTGAGCACGATGTCGGCGCCGAGCGCCTCATCGGCGCTTGCCATCCGTGCGCCAGCGGCCTGGAACTCGCGGTCCGGAATGCTCGACGTGGTGCCGGCGCCCGTCTCGACGACGAGCTGATGTTTGCCGGTCGCCGC
>VBCS01000442.1 GCA_005888955.1 Betaproteobacteria bacterium | reverse complement strand
CCGGAAACGTGTCCTTGCCCACCGCGTCATAGACCACCGGAACGCCCTTACCGCCGGTGATCTCCTTGACCCGCTCGACGAAGTTCTCGCGCGTATAGACGATGGTGTGCGCGCAGCCGTTGGCCTTGGCGATCGCCGCCTTCTCGTCGGAGCCTACGGTGCCGATCATCGTCACGCCGAGCGACCGCGTCCATTGGCAGGCGATCGAACCCACTCCGCCGGCGGCCGCGTGGAAAAGAATCGTCTCGCCGCCTTTGAGCGGAAAAGTCTGGCGCAGGAGATACTGCACGGTGAGCCCCTTGAGCATCAGCGTCGCCGCCGTGCGCTCGGACACGCCGTCGGGCAGCTTGACCAGCCGATCCGCCGGCATCACCCGAATTTCCGCATACGCGCCCGGCGGGCCGCCGCAGTATGCGACGCGATCGCCGACCTTGATGTCGGTGACGCCAGCTCCGACTGCCTCGACTACACCGGCGCCTTCGCCGCCGAGGCCCGAAGGCAGCGCGAGCTTGTACAACCCGCTGCGCTGATAGGTGTCGATGTAATTGAGCCCGATTGCGGTCTGGCGCACGCGCGCTTCGCCGGGCCTTGGGTCGCCGACCGCGACCTCCTCCCATTGCAGCACTTCGGGACCGCCGGTCTTGTGAATGCGAATGGCATGCGGCATCGCTTGCTCCCCTGCACTGATGAATTGCGACCAGTTTAGCTTACACTCGTTCGACGCATTCCGCCCTTCGTGTTCAGCGATCCCCTTCGATCGCGCCGAACTCAGCCACTACGCGGGCGTAGAAAATGCTTACCCGCTCCTCCCGCAAAAGCGCGAGCATCTTTTCGGCTTCTTCGTCGCTGACGACGAATTCGACCGCCACGGTCATATCGGCGGCGAGCTCGAAGAAATGCTCTTCATGGAGGATGCCGTGGCGACCGAAGCCGGCGATCGCGCGAAACGCTGACCCGCCGTGGATGCCTATTTTCTTGGCCTGCTCGAGAAGCCACTCGAACAACGCGATGTGACGGTGCGTGCGGTTCTCGTGCACGTAGAAGCGAAGCAGCGTACCTCTCATGAGCCACCCCAGGAATAGAGTCCACGGACCATGACGATGCCCGCGATCGTCAGCGCCAGCGAGCCGAGGACGTGACCGCCGATCGCGATCGATCCCCACAGCCACTCTTTGCGCAGCAGCAGCGTGACGACCTCGGCCGAAAACGTCGAGAACGTGGTCAGACCACCCAGGAAACCGGTTGTCGCCAGCAGACGCATCTCGGGCGATAAGACGGCATGGCGCGACATAAGCTCCATCGCAAAGCCCATGAGCAGCCCGCCGATGAGATTCGCCGCCAGCGTGCCCAGAGGCATCGTTGGGAAAACCGGATTCAGCGCGATGCCGAGTCCCCAGCGCAACCACGCGCCAACGGCGGCGCCGCCGCCCACTGCAAACACACCGCTCCAGGACATGCCGACTCTCCTCTCGCGCTCAACGTGCGATCAGACGCGCAAGCTTGCAACAAGCCGCTGAGGATCCTCCAACAGCGCGAAAGCGTCCGCCACATGGCGCACGACGATGTCGCAAGCCAGCATGGCGTCGGCGGCCAGGCCCTCGTCGCCGATGACGGCAATGCCCAGCGCCGCCGCCTCGAGCATCAATCGGTCGTTTCGGCCGTTGCCGACAGCAACCACTCCGGCTGCGCCCAGCTTCGTGACGAACGCCTGCTTAGCCTGCACCTGGCCCTCGGACGGCAACAATGTCACCGCGCAAGTGAGGCCCTGCAGCGAGCGCAGCGCGGTTCCGAACGTGTCGCCGGTGACGACGTGCACGGTCAGGTTCGCGGCGAGTGCGTTCAGTTGCGCAGCGACGCCGTCGAGCAGCACGCCGTCCCGGGCCAGCGTCCCGTTGTAATCGCAAACGAGATGCTCGAGCGCGAGCCGCCCGTAGCCCGGTATCGCGACGTCGATCATTGCCTCGCCTCCTCACCCGGGCGCCGCACCTGCGCTGCAAGAACGCTCAGCGCACGAACCGATCGACGTAATCGGCGCCTAAGCCCACCGCCGCGTAATACGCGCGGCACATGTCGATCTTGGTGAATACGTCCTCGTAACCAGTTTGCCGCCCCGCGTCGTCGACGTAGATCATCGCGCCGCCGATATTGAAGAACGTAATCATCTCGGCGCAATCGTCGGGAACGATCAGCGTGTGTATCTCGCCCGGCGGCTCGTAGACGAAGCTGCCCTCCTCCGCCACCCAGTCGTGCTCCAGATAGCGCCAGCGACCCTTGATCACATAACCGACGACGGCCATCGGATGCCGATGCCGCGACAGGACGCCCGATCGGCGCACGCGCAGCAGGTTGCACCATCCTCCGGTCACGGTATTGAACAAAAGCGGCCGAAACGAGACGTCCTTGGCTTGCGGCACCCAGACACGCTCGTCGACGGGAATCGCGGCCGTGGCGATTTCCGGCCGGATGCCCGTGGACGGCAGGATCAGCGCCGCGGTCACTGCATCGCCTTGAGCGCCGTGGTCAGTTCCGCGACTTCGCGGTCGACGTCACGGTCCTTGGGAAACGGCCGGCCCGCGCGGCGGTACCAGTAACGCGAGTTGCCGAGATCGCCTTCGACCAAATGCACGATGCCGTGCGCCCAGCAGCCGAGCTTGGAGTCGTCCTGCTGCACGATCGCGTGGGCCTTTGCCCACTCGCCCTTCTTGAGATAGCGGATCGCGGTATTGAGTGCCATGACCTACGCAGCCGTGTAGCCGCCGTCAACGGCGAGGATCGTACCGGTAATGAACGACGCCGCGGGCGAGCACAGAAAGATCGCCGCCCCGGCGACGTCGTCCGGGGTCCCCCAGCGGCCGAAAGGTGTCCGCGACAGAATCGCGTCGCTGCGCGCCGGGTCGTCCCGCAGCGCCTGGGTTAAAGGCGTGGTGATCCAGCCGGGCGCAATCGCGTTCACCCGGATTTGTTCCGCAGCATACGCGATCGCCAGCGATTTGGTGAGCTGTGCGACGCCGCCCTTGCTGGCGCTGTAGCCGGGAACGAGCGCGCCGCCGAAATTCGCCAGAACCGACGCGGTATTTACGATGCAGCCCTTGCTCTTCGCCAGCAGTGGGCGGGCACCCGCGCAAAGACGCATGGTGCCGGTCAGATTGACGTCGACGACTTCCGCAAAAACGCGCGGATCGTGCTCTTCGCCGCGGCGGATGATGCCGGCGCAGTTGACGAGAATGTCCAGACTCGCAAATCCCGCGAGAAACGCCGTGACCGCGGCACCATTGCGAACGTCGAGCGCGGCGGCGTGCTCGACCCAGAAGCTCGCACGCTCGTGCGCATCCTCCGCCTCGGCCGGCGTCGCTCCGGTGACGGTGACGCTCGCGCCGAGCTCGGCAAGCGCGTTGCCGATTGCCGCGCCGATACCGCTCGTCCCGCCCGATACCAGCGCGACCTTGTCGCGAAACAGGTCTTCCTGGTACGTGGCTGTGATCACGTCGCCACTTTCTCCTCCAGGAGCGCGATGACGTCGGCGTGGCGCGGCAGCGGCGCGACCGCGCCGTAGCCGGTCGTCGCCAGCGCGGCCGCGGCGTTGGCGTAGCGCGCCGCCGCGACTGGATCGTCACCCGCAACGAGCCGCACGGCGAACGCGCCGTCGAAACAGTCGCCGGCGCCGGTCGCATCGATCGCTTTTACGCGGTGCCCGGCGATACGCTCGCGGCGGCGGCCGTCGGACACGACGCATCCGTCGGCTCCGCAGCGCAGCACGACCAGCGGTGCGCCGGCCGCGTGGCAGGCATCGAGAATCGCGTCGGTGTCCTCGCAGTCGAACAAGAGCTTCGCGTCGTCGAGACTCGGCAGCGCCCAATCGGCGAACGCCAGACTCGCGCGGATGATGGCCCGCGCCCGCGGCAACGGCCACAGCTTGAGGCGCAGGTTGGTGTCGTAGGAGATCTTGACCCCCGCAGTGCGAGCAGCCTCGATGGCGGCGAAGCAGGCGTCGCACGCGGAAGCCGAGATCGCCTGGCTGATGCCGGACAGGTGCAGGACCTTCGCCGCGCGGATCACCGCCAAAGGCAGATCCGCCGGCCGCATGCGGCTCGCTGCCGAGCCTGCGCGCAGATAGCTGAATTCGTGACCCTTGGCGCCATGCGCGACGAAGTAGATGCCGGTCGGCGCATCGGCATCGATGCCGACTCCCGTCGCGTCCACGCCTTCGCGTCGCCACAGGTCCAGGAAGTTGCGGCCGAACGCATCGTTGCCCAGCCGCGTGACGTACGCGGTGCGCGCACCGAGTCGCGCCGCGGCGATGGCGCAATTCGACGTGTCGCCGCCGAATCCCTGCACGTATTCGACGCCGGCGCCCCGCGTCTGGTTGAGCTCGATCATCGGTTCGCCCAATCCAACCAGATCGAAGCGCTCGCCACTCATCGGTTTGCCTTCAGCGCCGCGAATCCGGCCGCGTATTGCGCCGCGACCGCGCGCACTGCGTCGGGAGCCGCACCGGGCTGGTAGAGATTCGAGCCCGTGCCGAAGCCGTTCGCA
>VBCS01000441.1 GCA_005888955.1 Betaproteobacteria bacterium | reverse complement strand
GCGCGTCGCCGCACGCGCCGAAGCACTCGCCCTGTTTCAGCGTAAACAGGCCGTCGGAGGTCGTTTCGCCGAAGTCGATGCCAAGCTTCTGCTTCAGATGCGCCGCCGCCTTTGTCGCTTCCTGGAGAGCGCACGGCAGGTTGGTGCACAGCGTCAGCTTGTACTTGCCGGTTGGTTCCGTGTTGTACATCTCGTAGAACGTGGCGACCTCGTACACCGCGATCGGCGGCATGCCGAGGTACGCCGCCGGCCATCACCGCCGACTGTTTCTGATTGGCCGGGTATTTGGCGATTTCGCGATCGATCTTCTTCAGTGCTTCGGGCGAGAGCATGTGGATGGGCGAGTTCATATCTCGTCCGTCCAGTAGTCCACGTGGTCGCCCGTACGCGTCATGTGCCGCAGGCCGCCGCCGAAGGCTCCCACTTTCTTCGAATCCGGGTATTCGCAGACCTCCGCCGGCATCATGGTGCTGATCGACAGATAGGCAAGTTCGGCGTCCGAGTCGTTGACGATCTGGTGTGCCGTTTCCGGGCCGCCGGTCGGGCAGCAGATGAAGTCGCCCGCACGGATCTTTCGCGTCTCGTTGCCGTAGCGGAGCGTTCCCGTCCCCTTCACGATGAAGAACATCTCCTCTTCGCCGCGGTGGCTGTGGAAAGGGCACGAGCGCTTGCCCGGCGGGACACGATCGTACGAGAAGCCAAGGTCCTTCGCGCCGAGGAGCGGGCCGACGCGCACGGCATCGCATTCGAACTGGTCGCCCTTCGCGAAATGCTCGAGCTTCAATTCGTCGATGTTGACGACTCTCGAATCGATCACGCTCATCGGTCGATTTCCCCGAAGACGATGTCCTGGGTGCCGATGATCGCGACGACGTCGGCGATCATGTGGCCGCGCGACATCTCATCGAGCGCCGCAAGGTGCGGGAAGCCCGCGGCGCGGAGCTTCAGACGATACGGCTTGTTCGCGCCGTCGGAGATGATGTAGACGCCGAACTCACCCTTGGGATGCTCGACCGCCGCGTAGGCCTCGCCGGGCGGCACGTGCATGCCTTCGGTGAAGAGCTTGAAGTGGTGGATCAGCTCTTCCATGTTCAACTTCATGGACTCGCGCGACGGCGGCGTGATCTTGTGGTTGTCGATCATGGTCGGGCCGGGGTTCACGCGCAGCCAGTCGATGCACTGGCGGATGATCTTGTTGGCCTCGCGCATCTCCTGCACGCGGACGAGATAACGGTCGTAGCAGTCGCCGGTCGTCCCGACCGGAATGTCGAATTGCATGCGGTCGTAGACTGCGTACGGCTGCTTCTTGCGCAGATCCCACGGCACGCCCGAGCCGCGCAGCATCGGGCCGGTGAAACCGAGCGCCATCGCGCGCTCGGGCGCGACGACGCCGATGCCGACGGTACGTTGCTTCCAGATGCGATTCTCGGTCAACAGCGTCTCGTACTCGTCGACGTTGCCGGGAAAGCGCTCGGTGAAGTCCTCGATGAAATCGAGCAGCGATCCCTGCCGGTTCTTGTTCATCCGCGCGACCGCCTTCGCGTCGTGGATCGGCGAGGCCGCGTACTGCGGCATCGCGCCGGGCAGGTCGCGGTAGACGCCGCCGGGGCGGTAATAGGCCGCGTGCAACCGGGCGCCCGACACCGCCTCGTAGACGTCCATCAAGTCCTCGCGCTCGCGGAAGCAGTAGAGAAAAGGTGTCATCGCGCCGACGTCGAGTGCGTGTGCGCCGAGCCAAAGCAGATGATTCAGGATGCGGGTGATCTCGTCGAACATCACCCGGATGTACTGCGCGCGGATCGGCACCTCCACTCCGAGCAGTTTCTCGATCGCCAGGCAATACGCGTGTTCGTTCGACATCATCGACACGTAATCGAGCCGATCCATGTACGGCAAGGACTGGAGGTAAGTCTTGTATTCGGCCAGCTTCTCCGTCGCGCGGTGCAGCAGCCCGATATGCGGATCGGCGCGTTCGATCACCTCGCCGTCGAGCTCCAGCACCAGCCGCAGCACGCCGTGCGCCGCCGGATGCTGCGGGCCAAAATTCATCGTGTAGTTGCGGATCTCAGCCATTTAACTCAAACGCAGATGCATTTCGGCGTAGGCTAACTTGCGCGCAGCGCAAGTTAAGCCCGGCGCAGCCGGGCGGCCGGAGGCAAAATTCATGGTGCAGTTGCGAATCGCCGCCATGACGTCAGCCCTTGCGGAATCCCTCGGTCTCCGCGTAGTTCTCCTCGCGGATGATCCGCGGCACGACTTCTCGCGGCTCGATGGTCACCGGCTGATAGATCACTCGCCCCAGCTCGGGGTCATAGCGCATCTCGACGTGACCGGACAGCGGAAAGTCCTTGCGGAAAGGGTGGCCGATGAAGCCGTAATCGGTGAGGATCCGCCGCAGGTCGGGATGCCCGGCGAACACGATGCCGAAAAAGTCGAAGGCCTCGCGCTCGTACCAGTTGGCGGATGGCCATATGTCGATCACCGACGGCACGACCGGAAACTCGTCGTCGGGCGCGAACGTGCGCACGCGCAGCCGCCAATTGTGGGCGAGCGACAGCAGATGATAGACCACCGCAAACCGGCATCCGGCCCGTCGCCCCGCGAGATGCTCGGGAGGCGTCGCATCGGAACCGAAATCGGCGAAGTCGGCGGGTTCACCGGCGTAAGCGGAATAATCGACGCCGGAGAGATCGATCAGCGTTTCGAACCGCAATTCCGGACGATCGCGCAAGCTACGCATTGCACCCGGAAGCTCCGTCGCCGCGACCACCGCGGTGATCTCACCAAGGGCGATGGTGAGCTTCTGCAACCGGTCGCCAAGCGTCGCGGGCAACGCGGCGGCAAGCGTCTCAATCTTCGTCGCCATCAACGTGCGATCGTGTTGGTCCGCCAGATCTTGTTTTGCAGCTGCAGGATTCCGTACAGAAGCGCTTCGGCCGTCGGCGGACAGCCGGGGACATAGATATCGACGGGAACGATGCGGTCGCAGCCGCGCACGACTGAATACGAATAATGGTAATAGCCGCCGCCATTGGCACACGAGCCCATCGAGATGACCCACCGCGGCTCGGCCATCTGATCGTAGACTTTGCGCAGCGCCGGCGCCATCTTGTTGCAAAGCGTCCCGGCAACGATCATCACGTCGGACTGGCGCGGACTCGGACGGAAGACCACGCCGAAACGGTCGAGGTCGTAGCGCGCAGCGCCGGCGTGCATCATCTCCACGGCGCAGCAAGCCAGTCCGAAGGTCATCGGCCACATCGAGCCGTTGCGCGCCCAGTTGATCAGCGCGTCGAGCGACGTGGTCACGAAGCCTTTTTCGAGGATGCCTTCAATCGGCATGAGCTATTCCCATTCGAGCGCGCCCTTTTTCCATTCGTAGACGAACCCGACGATCAGGATGGCGAGGAAGATCATCATCGACCAGAAGCCGAACGCGCCGATGTCGGGCAGCACGACTGCCCAGGGGAAGAGGAACGCGATCTCCAGGTCGAACAGGATGAACAGGATTGCGATCAGATAATAGCGGACGTCGAATTTCATGCGCGCGTCTTCGAACGCCTCGAAGCCGCACTCGTAGGGAGAAAGCTTTTCCGGATCGGGCCGATTCGGCGCGACGAGGCGGCCGAGGGTCAGCATCAGCATACCCACGCCGACGCCCACGAGGATGAAGAGCAGGATGGGAAAGTACTGTTCCAGCATGATCGGATGAATCCTACCCCTCAACGCGTCCGGCGCCCTCCAGCGGTCCGCCTCGCGCCTTTCCAGTTCTGGTGCCGACGGTGAGACTCGAACTCACACGGCTAACGCCACTGCCCCCTCAAGACAGCGTGTCTACCAATTCCACCACGTCGGCTCTGTCACTTCGGTATATCGCCCGGTTTCGAATCGGTCTCTTTCGGCGGCGCGGTCGGAGTCGTCGGCGCGGCGCTCTGCGGCACGTCGGACGCCTTGGTTTCCTTAGCGGCGGGAGCGGGTGCGGTCTCCGTCACACCCTGCTTCATTATGTCCGTCGGCCCGCTGCGCGTGGCCCCGAAATACGTCAGTCCGAGGCTCGACAGGAAGAATACGGTTGCCAGTACCGCCGTCGTGCGGGAAAGGAAGTTCGCCGATCCCGCGGCACCGAACAGGCTCCCCGAGGAACCGCTGCCGAACGCCGCGCCCATATCCGCGCCTTTGCCGTGCTGCAAAAGCACGAGGCCGACCAACGCGGCGGCAACCAGCACGTGCACAGCCACCAGAACCGTTTCCCAGATCATCTCACCCATCCCCGTAGCGCCCGCCCAGACAAATTAGGCATAGGCGATCGCCAAAAATTCATCGGCCTTGAGCGACGCCCCGCCGACCAAGGCACCATCGATGTCCGCACCGGCAAACAACGCCTTCGCGTTATCGGCCTTGACGCTGCCTCCGTACAACAGCAACACGTCCGCAGCCGCCGCGTCCACGCGGCTCAGACGCTTGCGCAAACCGGCTCGTAGGCGATGACAACTCCGCCGATCCGCTCACCAAGCTTGGCCGCGACGGCGTCGAGCTGCCGCAACACGACCGCTTCCGTCGCTCCGGCTTCGCGCTCCGCCAGCGTCTCGCCGACGCACACGATGGGCGTCAATCCCGCCGCCAGCGCTGCGGTCGCCTTGGCCGCAACGACGCCATCGCTCTCGCCGTACAAAGCACGCCGCTCGGAGTGACCCACGATCGCGTAGCGACAACCGAACTCGGCCACCATGGCCGCAGATACCTCGCCGGTATACGCGCCGCCGGCGTGCTCGCTCACGTTCTGCGCACCCCAGGCGATCGCCGAGCCCGAGAGCGCGGCCTGCGCCTGCCAAAGGTACGGATAGGATACGCACACCGCAAGCCCTCGCATCGGCGGCGCGGTCCATCCGACGCGCAATTCCGCGAGCAATGCGTCGTTTTGCCGCAGGCCGCCGTTCATTTTCCAGTTGCCGACGACGAGCTTGCCGCGCATGGCACACCCGAGAAAACCGTTGCCCGCGACTCACGATGGCGGGAACGCGTCAAAACCGTGAGATTTTACCCTGTCAGCTCCTGTCGGGTCAACGCGCTGCGCCGCAACATCACCCGCCTAAGAGCAGGGCGATGCAGAGCGTCGCGAGCAGGGCCGGATGCGAGGCGACCCGCAGCGAGGCGCGAGACAGTACAGAACGTACGGCGAGCGCCGAGCGCTCAGTGGCCAATAAGCGCAACGACGCAGACGGCCCGCGCAGCAGCTACGCGTCGACCTGCTAGGCAGGTTCCCCGATGCCGGCGAGTTGCCGCAGGCGGCGCAGCAACAGCGGCAGGAACCAGACGGCGAGCGTCATCGCCCCCAGCGAGGCTGCGATTGGGCGCTCGAAGAACGCGAGGAAGCGGCCGTCGGACTTGATCATCGAGGTGATGAAATTCTCCTCGAGCATCCCGCCCAGCACGACGCCGAGGATCGCCGGCGCCACCGGGAAACCGTTGGCCTCGAGAAAGTATGCGGCGATGCCCGCGATGAGCATCACCGTCACGTCGAACGGCGTGTTGTTGATCGCGAACGCGCCGACGACGCAAAAAAGCATGATCACCGGCATCAGCACCGTGCGCGGCACTTTCAATATCTGCTTGGAAACCTTGATGCACCACCATCCGAGCGGGATCATGATCAGGTTGGCGATGATGAACAGCAGGTAGACCGCGTAGATGTTCTGCGGGTTGTTGGTGAACAAGGACGGTCCCGGGTTCATGTTCTTCATGTACAGCACGCCGATGACAATCGCGGTGATCGAGTCGCCCGGGATGCCGAAGACCAGTGCCGGAATCCACGCGCCGGCGAGCGCGCTGTTGTTGGCGGAGCCGGACTCGACGATGCCCTCAACGTGGCCGGTGCCGAACTTCTCGGGCTCCTTCGAGAAGCGTTTGCTGATCGCGTAAGTGATCCACGCGGCGATGTCGGCGCCCGCGCCCGGCAGCGCGCCGATCAGCGTGCCCACGGCGTTGCCGCGCAGGATCTGCACCGGGTACTTCTTCGTGAGCTGCCACATGCCCTTGAACACGTTGCCGATCGGCTTGTCGACGATCTGTAATTGGGGTTCGGTGTCAACCGCGTAGCGGATGATCTCCGAAATCGCGAACATGCCGATCATCATCGGAATCATGCCGATGCCGCCGAGGAGCTCGACGCTGCCGAAGGTGAAGCGGGGAAACGCTGCGGGGTTACTCAGGCCGACACAGGCGACGAGCAGGCCCAGCATCAAGGTGACGAAACCCTTGAGCGGCCGATCGGAGGTGATGAACACCGCGCAGGTCAGGCCCAACAGCACCAGCCAGAAATATTCGAAA
>VBCS01000440.1 GCA_005888955.1 Betaproteobacteria bacterium | reverse complement strand
CGTAATCCGCGCGGATCACGTGCGTCTTCCGTTCATAAGCGTTCCGGAAGCGCGTCGAGCCACGGCCTCGGGACGAACCGGTAGAGCGCGACCGACGGCGAAGCGCCGCGCGAAGGCGCAGCGGTGCCAGCGCTCATCGGCGATCTCGCCGCAGTCAGGCAGGAAGCGTTCACCCGTGAAGGTTAGATCGGAGGCCATCGAGAGCCAAGTAGTGCCGCGGCCGAATGAAATTCACGGGCCGGCGGGCACGCTGCGCGAGGACAAAATCAATATTTTACCCGATCGAAGCTTCCCCTTGCCGCCTTCGCCGCTCGACGTCCGATTGACCGGCCGTGGACGCGCTTGTGCCAGGCTGGCCAATACTCTCGAGGAAATTTACATGAAGGTTAGCGGTAAGGTCGCCGGCGCAAGCGGACGGATTTGGCTCTGAAAGGAATACGCAGGGCGGCAGGTGCTCACACTGCTCGGTGTGCCGCTACAAGCTTACCCGGCGCAAAAATTAGCCGTGGCATCGCTCAATTTCACCGCGGCAACCATTGTCGCCGGAACCGGAGGAATTCTGGAGCATGACTCACGACGCCGGTGCGATACCGACTTCGCTGGCTTCAAGGAAATGCGTTGGGAGAATCCGCTCGCGCGAGATGGGGAAGCCGCGGGTCGTCCGCGTATTCGTGGATCACGCTCAGACAGCGTTCCAACGCCTTGGCGAATGCACGATTGTGCGGATCGAGCACGTCGGGGTGCGTTCTGCCGACTTCGAAGCGTTCAACCCGTCCCGGGAAAATCTTTTTCAATCGCGACGAATCGATACCCGCCAAGCGTTCATGGCTGGACAGAATGCACACGGGGCCTTCGTACGGCTGTACCTCATGGGCTCTAATCGCGTGCTCGAACGCCCTCGCGGCACGCACCGCCGCCCCCGCATACACTGGGTCATCGATGGGGGCGCTGATTGCGCCCGACTCCTGGCGCCGCTTCAGCCTCGCGAGCAATCCGTCGTCGGTCATCTTTTCTGCGGAAACCGGCAACGCACGCTCGGGCGGATCGAGCAGCAGTAGCGGCAGCACGGACTCGCCCTCGGCACGCAACCGGCGGCCCATGGCGATCGCAACGAGCGCCCCGGCGCAAAGCCCGCCGAGAAAGTAAGGGCCTTGCGCGCGCTCCCTTCGCATCTCCGCCAGGTACTCCGCCGCCATGGCCTCGATCGTCGGCTGCGGCGACTTTAAGCCGTCGAGCCCCGTGGCCTGGAATCCCCACACGGGCTGGTCGGCGCCGAGAAGCTCGAGGAGATGTGGGCTAACGAGCGCCTGCCCGAGCCTGCCGTGGACGAGGAACAGCGGCGTCTTGGTCCCGTGCCGCCGCAGCGGGATGAGCAGAGGGATCGACCGCAGGCTTCCCCCGGCTGCTGCGCGCTCACGCCGGATCTCCGCCGCGATGCCGGCCACGGTGGCGCCTCCGCTCGGGTTCGCGAGCCCCACTCCGAACGTGTCGCGCAACCGGGTCTGCAGCTCCGCCACCGATAGCGAATCCCCACCGAGCAGAAAAAAGTCGTCATTACGCCCGATCGGCGCGAGCTTTAGCATCTGCGCAAAGATCCCTGCAATCGAACGCTCCAGATCGTCGCGCGGTGGTTCGATTTCACGCTCCTCATTGAGCTCGGGTCGGTCCATCGCCGCCAGCACCTTCCGATCGATCTTGCCGCTCGCGGTGAGCGGCAGCGCGTCCAGAAACACGTATCCTGCAGGCAGCATGTAGGAAGGCAGAACGCTCGCGAGGCGCCCGAGGATGAGCGCCGGATCGCGCTCCGCCTCCCGCGCCATCACCAAATAAGCAACCAGCCGCTCAGGCTGCGCTGGCCGCTCGCTGCCCACCGCCAGCACCGCGACCTTCGTCACCCCGGCACAGGCCGCGAGCCCCGCTTCGACCTCCGCCAGATCGACCGTGTGACCGCGGATCTTGACTCGGCTGCCTTTACGGCCAAGAAAGTGCAGCACGCCCTGCTCATCGATGCGCCCGAGGTCGCCGGTGAAGTACCGGCGACTGCGCGCGTCCCTAGCATCGGCGGCAAAAGCCACCGCATCGAGCTCGGGCCGGCGCCAATAACCGGGACTGACGTACGGGCTGCAGACGACAATTTCACCCGCCTCGCCGGCCTCCGCCGCACCGCCATCGTCCCGGCGGATCTCGACGCGCACGCCGTCGGGACACCGACCAACCGGAACGATCGAGCCAGAGTTGCGCGGGCTGTTGTGTTCGACCTTGTGTTGTGCGATCAAGCCGACCTCGGTCGCCGCGAGCTGGTTGACGAAGACGCAACGAGCCTGCGTATGCGCTCGGAAGAGGTCGACGTCGCCCGCGAACACCGATTCGCCGCCGAGATCGATAACTCTCAGATGGGAAAGGAGCCGATCGGGCGGCAGGCGATTGCCCATCTCCCGGAAAACGGTCGGGACGGTATGAAGTACGGTGATTCGTTCGCGATCGAGCCAGTCAGCCAGCCGGGCGACGCTCTCCCGCCGCATGTCGTAGGCGCAAAGCGTCGCGCCGCTGAGCAGCCCGCCGAAAATGTCCATGTTGGCCGCGTTGAAGCTCAGCGTATACAACAAGGATAAGCGATCGTGTTCTCCGATCGCGAGCGCCTGCGCGTAGGCGTCAGCGAAGAACAGGAGGTTTCGATGAGTCTGAATCGCGCCTTTGGGCCTGCCGGTGGATCCCGACGTGTAGTAGAGATACACCGGCGCGTCGGAGGGCACTTCGGGCAACGGTCGAACTTGAGCGATGGGTTGCAGCCCTGCGATGTCGATCACCGTGCAGCCAGGCGGCGTAATCGTGCGTGCACGCTCGAGCAAACAGTGCTCGGTCAGCAGTGCGACGGGCTCGCTGTCCAAGAGGATGTTGCGCAAACGCTCCTCTGGATCGCCGGCGTCCACTGGAACATAGACGTAGCTGCTCCGGCCCGCCCCGAAGATCGCCTTAATGGCGGGAGCTCTGTTCTCGAAGAACAGGCACACGCGCCCTGGAAGGCCCTGCCGCACGGCGACGATCGCGTGTGCGATGGCCGTCGCTGCGGTATCGAGTTGTCTGAAGGTGACTGCCGAGGACCCCTCGACAACCGCAATCCTCTCCGGGAAGCGGCTCGCGAGCTTCGCGAGTCGGGCGCCGATCGTTTGCATGCCGGCATCAACCGACGTGGTCACCCTCGATCCACCCTCGAGATGAAGTCGTTCCTGCTCTTTCGCGGGAGTTTGATCGTAGCGAACGTCGAGCTCGCCCGCGAGGAACGCCTCGCGGCAGGCGTTACGCCGCAGCTTGCCGCTCGATGTCTTGCGAATCGTGCCCGGCTCCACCAGAACCACCTCGGCGATCAGGCCGTGCACTCCGACAATTGCGGTCCGGATCGCGTCGGCGATTTCCGCATCGTGTCTTGGGCTTCCCGGCGCGACGGGGCGGAGTTCCTGCAAGACGACGACGCGCTCGTCGGCCCCGGTATCGATCGCGAATGCTACTGAACTGCCGGGGCGGGCTGAGGGATGGGAGTGCTCCGCCGTCAACTCGATATCGTGAGGATAAATGTTGCGGCCTCTGATGATGATGAGGTCTTTCAGCCGGCCGCAGATGTACAGCTCGCCGTGATGAAAGAATCCGAGATCGCCGGTCCTGAGGAACGGCCCGTCGCCGTCGGCCGTGATTCCGCCAAACGTCTGTTGGGATTCCTCAGGTCGGTTCCAGTAGCCTCCCGCCACGTTGTCGCCGGCGACCCAGACTTCCCCGACCTGATCGTCCGGACGAACAGCCCTAGTCTCAGGATCGACAATGCGAACGCGCTCGACAGCAGGAGGCGTACCGCAGCTCGTGAACGACTGCGTTATGGAAGAGTCAACGGCCACGCGTGGCAATATCAGACCTTCCTGCAGCGACACTCGGTCAACGATTAGCGCCCGGGGGACCTGGAACCGCTGCGAATCGGACACGAGAAGTGTAGCTTCCGCCAGCCCGTACCCTGAATAGAAGGCCGACGCGGTGAAGCCGAAGGGCTGAAACGCCGACGAGAATGCCGCCAGCGTTTCGCTCGAGACGGGTCCGCTGCCGACGCCAGCCCACCGCCACCCAACGAGGTCGAGTCCGATGCGCTGCTCGGGCGCGATGCGCCGACAGCAGAAGTCGTAGGCGAAGTTAGGTCCACCGCTCGAAACCGAGCGACAACCAGACATGGCACGTAGCCAGCGCACGGGCTTTTCCAGGAAGGCCTCGGTTGACATCAGCACGCTCCGTCCGCCGGAGTACGCCGGCTGGACGATTGAATTGATGAGTCCCCAGTCGTGCGCGAGTGGGAGCCATGAGACGAACGTGGTCTCGATGTCGTATCCGTGCGCGCCGGCGATCATCGCTTCGTTTGCCAGGACGCTTCGGTGCGAGAGAAGGACGCCCTTAGGGTTGGCGATCGCTCCTGAGGTGTATTGGATGATCGCGAGCGTGTTGTCGTCGATCTCCGGCGGCCTCCACGCCAACGCGAGATCGTCCGGAACCGTGTCGACGAGTCCCCATTCGAAGCCGTCGAGCTGCGAGCGGTCGTCGAACATGCTCAGAACCACCCCGCGATAAGCGGTGGTCGTGAGAATGCGAGAGGGTCTGCAGTCGTCGAGCATCAACCGCAGCCTCGCTCTAGTTCGCGCGAGATGCAGCGGATCGAGCGGGTAGGCCGGCACCGCGGCCACGCCGGCATAAAGGCAACCGAAGAACGCCGTCACGAACTCGAGCCCGGTCGGGAACAACAACACCATCCGCTCGCTTCTACCCGGGAGGCGACCGAGCCAGGCTGCCAGCGCGCGCGCTCCTACGTCGACGTCATGCCATGTGAGGGTGCGCTCTTCCGCCTCACCGTCGGTCAAGTACGTGTACGCCGGGCGGTCGGCAGCGATGCCTGCGCGTAAGCGCACAAGATCTACAACCGTTCGACACCGCGAGCTGCGGGCGATCATAGGTTAATGGGGCTCCCTGCCGAAGACCATGGCGCTCGGTCACCGGGTACCGCGGGGAATGGCGAGCGTTTCCGGGACTGCGGGTCCGGATTTTTCACTCACGCAATTCCGTGAAAACCCTTCTGCGTTTATATTACACACCGAAGTTGCCTCCGACAACCATGAACGATCACTCGCTGCGCGCGAGAAAAGCCCGGAGAACAATGAAAAGCACATTTTCGAGAATCAAGCTCGTACTGGCGACTCTGTTTATTTCTCAGCTCGCGCTGTCGGCGCAGGCCGAGGTGACAAGCCTGCGCGTGGCGCGTCAATACGGCATCGGCTATCTGCAAATCATGGTGATGGAACATGAAAGACTCGTCGAGAAGCACGCGAGGGCCCAAGGCTTGGGCGAGGTCACCGTCAGTTGGAACACCTACGCCGACGGCGCCGTTGCCAACGACGGGATCATTTCGGGCAATCTTGATTTCGTCGCAGGAGGGCTCGGTTCCTTCGTCATCTTGTGGGACCGCACGCGCGACTCACTGGGCGTCAAAGGCGTTGCTGCGCTCGACTCGATGCCCATGCTTCTCAACACCCGCAACCCCAGCGTCAAGACCATCAAGGACCTCACGGATCAGGACCGTATTGCGATGGCGGGCGTGAAGGTATCCTCGCAAGCGGTTACGCTGCAACTGGCGTCGGCGCAGGCGTTTGGTGATGCGAACTGGAGCAAGTTCGATCACATGACCGTCAACATGGCGCACCCGACGGCAGTGCAGGCACTGTTGTCGAGCCGCAGCGAAATCACGGCGCACTTTGCGTCGCCGCCGTTCCAGTACGACGAGCTCAAGCACGCCGGCGTGCGCACGGTGCTGTACGCTGCGTTCCTGGCGGCATTGGTCGAGGCCACCGATTTCATCAACAACAACAAGAGTACGGCAGCGGCAATGTATCTGGAGATGACGGGCGAGAAGAGCACGTCGGTCGAGGGTCTTGCCAGGATACTGGCCGATCCCCAGCTCCGGTTTACGCTGACGCCCGAAAACGTCCTCAAGTTCGCGTCGTTCAGGGCCGGCACCGGCGTCGTCAAGACGAAACCTGATTCGTGGAAGGACCTTTTTTTCCGAGATATCCATTATCTTCCGGGCAGCTGACCGGCGCGCTGGCGTCGACTGGGATATGGAAGCGCTCGCCCGCAGGGATCTCATTGGATCGCACTTGAGAACATGCTCGCCAACTAATTAGTGCCGTGTCTAGGACGACGATCCATCTGGTCAATCCGTTCGCCAGCGCATTCGGCGGCAGCGAGCGACGGGCGCTCGACTATCACGCGCTGCTCTCCACCGATGCCGATGTGATCCTCTGGGCCGAAAGCGACCCCGATGTCGCGCTCGCAGGCTACCCGTTCCGCCGGCTGGATCCTACCGGCGGCATCCTGCCCCATGGCGGTACGTTGGTTCTTCTGGGGACGTTCGCCGAACGCAGGCACTGGCTCACGCGCGCGCGACCGGAACGCCTGATCATCGTGTACAACACGCCTGAACTTCAGAGGCTGCGGAGCTTGATCGAGTTTGCCTCGGAGGCCGCGCTCCCGGAACCCGAGCTCGTGTTTCCATCGGCAACGCACCGCGCATCGGCGCAAATGGCGGGATTCGTCGATTGGGGATTTTACGATTTCAATCTGTTCCGATCCGCTCCACGACCCCATGGCTCGGACGCGTTTGTCGTTGGGCGCTTGAGCCGCGACAAAGATTACAAGCACCACCATCAGGACGTCCGGCTGTATCGCCAGCTGGTCGCGCGCGGCATTCACGTCCGGTTGATGGGCGCTACGGTGCTAAGTGAACGCCTCGGCGGCAATCCGGCGATCGAATTGCTGCCCGCCGGCGCCGTCCCAGCGCCCAGTTTCCTGCAGTCGCTCGACGCTTTCGTCTACCGCACGGACACGATATGGCGCGAGGCCTCGGGTCGGGTTGTCGTCGAGGCGATGGCTTGCGCACTGCCGGTGGTCGCAGGCCGCAGCGGGGGCTATCGCGAGTTGATCGTGCATGGGACTAACGGATTCCTCTTCGATACGCACAACGAAGCCATCGGTTACATCGAAGGGTTGCGGGCCGATCGTTCCCTTGCCCAACGCGTAGGTCACGCCGCGCGGGCCACGGTGGTCAGCCAGTTTGGGGAGGCGCATATCGCTCGCGTGCGCGAATACTTTCTGCACCCGCCGCTGAGTACCGATGGACCCGCTTTTCGTTAAACTCTCTCTTTCAACGCATCTCTTTCGCCGCTCATTCCATGTCCACTGCCGAGGCCGACGTCCGGGCCCGACTGCATGCGCCGATCGACCCCAACACGGGGCCGCGATCTCGTCTTGCGCGAAAGCCGTGCGCAAGATGCAGCTCCGACGGTTCGAACGTGACCATCGACCTGCAGCCGGGCTGTCCCGCGAAGCGACAGCACCACATCACGCTCATGGGGCTTCTCGGCCAAGTTACCGAACATCGTGATTCAGAATACTTGACCTAGTCGTGGACCCGAGCGGATCCCCCGTGTTCGTGCTGGCCGGAGGCAGTCGGACCGGCAGCACGCTCCTCCAACGACTGCTGATCTCGACCGGCGAGATCATGATCTGGGGCGAGCACGGTGGCTTGCTGCTCGACGGTTTGCAGCGCATGGTGGCGGGGATGGCTGAGTGGATCGAAGCCGAGGGCGCGCGCCATTTCGACCGATTCACGAGCGAAGGGTGGAACAGCTGGATCCCGAACGTCAACCCGCCGCACGAGGCGTTCGTAGAAGGCGCGCGGGCCGCATTGATGCGGTCGCTCGCAGTGCCAGCAGCGGAGCTTGGTTACCGGCGATGGGGATTCAAGGAGATCCGATACACAGGAGGCGCAGTCGAGCTGCTCAAGATGATTTTTCCCAATGCGGCGATTATTGTTCTGGTCCGCAACCCTGAGGCGGCGCTGCGCTCAATCAAAGGCACAGCGTTCTACGCAAAGGACTACCAGTCGCGGCCCGAAGTCTTCCTC
>VBCS01000445.1:4964-8509 GCA_005888955.1 Betaproteobacteria bacterium | reverse complement strand
ACAGCGTGTCGCCGATGGTCTTCGCGGTCTGCGGGGGCAGCGTATGTCTGGCTGGATCGGTCAGCCGCAAGTCACCCGCTTTCGCCGGCGGCACGAGTGACGGTTGATACGGCGGCTGCGTGGTGTTGACCGACCAGCCGTCGGGCGTCACGTCGCCGCTGAAAAGAACAAGATCTCCCTGCAGCGCGCTCGCCGGCGAGTCCGGCTTGCGCACGAGCCAGCCCTTGTCGTCAACCTGCGCCCGCAGGTCGCGCGGAGCATTGGCATCCTGCGGCGTGCACGCGCAGATCAGCCATTGGTGATTGAGGTACGAGCCGCCGAACGCGCCCATGAAGAAATTGTCGGCGAGCGTGTATTCCTGCGCCCATTTCCACATCGCCATCGGCGAGCCGTCGTAGTAACCCATCGCGTAGCCGCCGGCATCGGAAACGGCGGCGAAGCGATCGTTGCGGCCGCCATCGATCTGCTCTTGGTTCCGATAGAACTCATGGATCGGGCTGCGCACTAGCTTGGTGAGCGGCAGGTTCAGCGGCGCCGCGTCGAGGCGGAACGGCTTGTTCGGCATGCGCCACGGAAAGGCCGGATCCGGCTCCTTTCCTCGCCACGCCGGCGGCAACTCCGAGAGGGCGATCCCGTTCGCGCCGGGAAACAGTCCGTACAGATTGTCGAAGCTGCGATTTTCCGCATAGATGACGACGATGTGATCGATTCGCGCCAGACCCGATCGCGGCTTGTCGGGTGGCGAAGCGCATGCGCCTAGCAAGCAGGCCAAGGCGACAAGAGCGATCCATTCGGCGGCGTGTGCTCGTATCCCCTTCCCTGCCCGCGCGCTATTCAATGCGACGCTCACTGCTCGTTTTCCGGAGTGGATGGCTGCCAGAGCTCGACCTTGTTACCGTCAGGATCGATGAACCAACCGAAGCGGCCGTATTCGTGCTCTTCGACCTCGCCTACCACTTGAGCGCCGCCGAGATGAACCTGACCGAGCGCGCCGTCGAGATCATCGACGACGAGATTGAACATGAATTCGCGTTTCGAAGGCGTGAAGTAATCGGTGTTTGCCGGAAACGGGCTCCAAACGGTAAAGCCGCGCGGAGGCAGCGCGTTGGCGGGGAATTCGACCGATGATTTGCCGTCGCCGATACCCAGCCACTTGGCGTACCAAGCCAGCAGCCGTTCCGGGTCGGGCGACTTGAAGAACAGGCCGCCCAAGCCGAGCACTCGTGCCATGGTGTCTCTTCCCAAAGTCACTGCAGCAGCACCGACGCACGCACTGTGCCTGCGCGCTCGTGCCGGGCGACGAGCTCGACGGTGTCGCCGGCCTTGCCGCGCACGATCCATTCGATCTTGCCGCGGTCGTCGGTGACATGATAATCCGGCCAGAACGAAATGCCGGTGTGCTTGTAGGCCTTGCCCTCCAGCTGGCCGATTTCCTCCCGCCGCTTGCCGGCCACGAGCTCGCCATCGCGGGGAATGGCAATCTCCGCGATCACGCCGCGTACGACCTTGCGTTCCAGCGCGCGCTTGCTCACGTAGCTCGGCAGCCAACCCGTATTCTGCACGACGAGCCGCACCCGCCACGCGCCCTCGCCAAGCGCGAGTGCATCGGCCGTGACCAGCTCGAGCTTCGGCGAGAGCAACGCCTGCCACAGCAGCCAGCGCGGAAATCTCGCGACCTCGCGCTCGAGGAACTGTGGCGGCGGATTGCCGAAGGCGTGGAATCGGTTCCAGCCGCCGATCTCGATGGGACCGAGCTCCGGATGGTTGAAAGGCTTCCAGCCGAGGTGCGCCAATCCGCCGAGCTTGTCCTCGCTCCAGCGAAATATCTTCAGGTCATCCTCGACCGGATGATCGCGGAACCAGTCGATATAGAGATACTTCTCGATGCCCGCCTCGCGCATTGGGCTCCAGATCTCCACGACCCAGCTGAACATGCCGAGGTGGTCGTAGATCCAGTCGAATGCGCCGCCGATGACGTCTTTCGGGTGGTAGCGAAACTCGTGATAGACCGAGATGTTCGGATACCCGGTCAGCTCGGTGCCCTTCGCGCCTACTCGTTGGTAATGCCACAGGTCCTCGCCCTGCATTTCGGTGTCGGGCAGATGGTCGAAGGGACGCAGCAATACGCCGCTCCAGGTATGAAAAGCGACTCCGCCGGCGATGTTCGGATGCCGGATGATGAATTCGGCGACCGCGCGGACTTCCGGCTCCGAGGTCGGGAAGGGACCGGCGCCGAGCTGCTCGAATTCCTGACGCCAGTTACCCGGAAAATTTCTATTTAGATCAATCCCTTGTTTTGGCTTCTTTACCCTTAACGTGAAGCCATCATAACCCTCGAGGCGTCCCTCGGGAAGAACACGATAGTATTTGCCGCCGACTTCGGTCGGCTGGCGCCGCACCATGAGCCTCGGCTCATCCGGATGTGCCCTCCACAAGCCGTTGGGATCGGGAATGCGCATCTGCAGAATGCGGCCATCGCCGTCGATGTCCTCGACCGTCAGTCCCTCGATGGCGTCCTCGTCGTAGGGGTAGCTGCGAGTGCTGGAGCGGACGTATTTCGGCTTGTCCGCCAGCGCCCATTCGGCGCCGTCCGGATTGATGCGCGGACAGACGTAGAAGGCGCGCGTGTCCAGCGCCCGAGTGACGTCCGGATCCGTGTCATGGTTTTCGACGAGATACTTGAGAAAGTAGATACAGGCCACCGAGCCGGCGACCTCGGTCGAATGGATATTGCCGTCGACCCAGAACGCGGGCTTTTCGCTCGCCGGGCCGCTCGCGCGGTTGGTGACGGTGGCAAGCCAGATGTCGCGGCCTTCGTGACTACGGCCGATCGACTCGACCGACACCAATTGCGGGAATTCGGTCGCAAAGGCCTTGAGCAGGTCGGTGAGCTCGGCGTAGCGATAGAAGCGATCGAAGCGAACGCTCGGCATGGGGGTTTGTGCTGCGCGCAAAGCGCGAAGTGTGGCGGGCACCGACGGATGTCGTCAACGGTGCGCCGCAGAAAAAGCAAGGGCAGCCCGATTTGCAACGCTGGAATCAAATGCCGGCGTACCACTCGTAGCCCTGATCCTCCCAATAACCGCCCTTACCCCCCGCGATCTTGTCGAAGCTTTGCACGAGCTCGATGCGCATCACGTACTTCGCGTGCTTGTAACCGAGCTGGCGCTCGACGCGCAAGCGAACGGGTGCGCCGTTCGCGATCGGCAGCGGCTTGTCGTTGAGCTCGTAGGCGAGGAGGGTCTGCGGATGGAAGGCATCGTTCATGTCGATGCTCTCGTAGTAGGGGCTGGTTCCGTCATCCTCCATTGGATCGGCGCAATAAAACATGACGTAGCGTGCCTCGCGCCTGGGCCGAAGGGCCTCCAGCAATGCGCCGAGCCGTGCACCCTTCCATTTGCCGATCGCGCTCCAGCCCTCCACGCAATCGTGGCGCGTGATCTGGGTGCGGCTGGGCAGCGCGCGCAAATCGGCAAGCGAGAGGCTCGCCGGCTGTTCGACCAGGCCACCGAGCTCGAGCCGGTAATCGGCAAAGCCGGCGGCCC
>VBCS01000445.1:0-4915 GCA_005888955.1 Betaproteobacteria bacterium | reverse complement strand
GACAGCTTTTCGCCGGCGCCCAGAACGCTCGGAAACCACTCCGTCCGCGACAGCGCATCGCAGCCCGAGAGAGCCAGCGCCCCCGCGGCGCCGACAGTGCGCGCGAGAAAACGGCGGCGGGATGTTCTAGCGTGCAGTTTCATCGGTTGCCTCCACTTCGATCCGGTAGCGTCCGGTGATCATCGAGCGCAAATGATTCCAGAAACCGCTGACGATAACCTCGAACACATGGATCAGCGCGAATGCCACGATCAACCATGCCACGATGAAATGGAGGGTACGGGCCGACTGCCGCCCGCCGAAGACATCGACCCAGCCGGAGAGCAGCGCATCGAGCCAGGGCGACATGGCCAAACCCATCAGGATAGCGAGCGGCAACAATACGAAGATAACCGCCAGATAAGCGAGCTTCTGGAGCACGTTGTAGCGTTTCGCCGCCTCGCCGGTCGGATGCTTGAAGCGAAGATGTTCGACGATCGACCGGCCGATCGAGCGCCAGTCCGAGGCACTCGGCGCGAGATCGCGCGCGAAATGGCGCGCCGCGACGGAATAGCCGACATAGCAGAGGCCGTTGATCACGAATACCCAGGCGAAGAACAGATGCCAGCGCCGCGCCATCGCCAGCCAGCGGCTGTCGGGGATCGTCAGCCAAGAGGGAAAGGCGCGTGGCATCGGGTCCCCGTCCGGGCCGGCGGATGCGCCGAGCAGGCCCGTCGTGTCGAATTCATGACCGAAGATGCGGGTAACGCCGACCAAGTCGCCGTCGGCATCTTCCGTCGCGGAAATCTCGAAAACAGGCGGGCGTCCGGTATACGAGGATTTTCCCCAGTAAAGCGCCGGGTGCGCGCTGAAGATGTTGAGCCCGCTCAGGAGCAGAATCGTCAGCGCGATCACGTTGATCCAGTGCATCACGCGTACCGGCAACGTGTGGCGGTAGTACAGATACGTGCGCGTGCGAACGTCGGCCGACGGGCGTGCGCCGGGTTTCTCGATGGGCATCTGCGAATCTCCTCGACTTCGTTACCTGGTTTAGCGTGATGAGCGTGCCGTCCGGGGGCGCCGCGGACCGCTCACAAACGCATTGTCGCGCTCGAAGAACCGAAGCTTACGCTCGATCTCGCGGCTGATCCCGATTCTCGCGCTGCATCCGACGCGGCCTACGGCGCGAGTCGCCGAGCCGAGCCAGAGCGGACCGCGCCGGCAAAGATCGATGCCGTCGTAGCGCCGGTCGATGTCCATCGCTGAAGCGAGCCGCCCCGGCCCGCGCGCGATGTCGACGCACCGCTCGACGCCGCGGCGACCCTGCATGAGTTCGACACCCTCGAGTGGTTCCAGTGCCCGCAGCAGTACGCCTGCACCGATGCCCACGCTTTCGCCGCTGACGTTGAGCGCGTGCCAACAGCCGTAGATAAAGTAGACGTAGGCGTGCCCGCGTTCCAGAAACAACGAGCGGTTGCGCGGCGTCTGACCGCGAAACGCATGACCCGCCGCATCGCCGACGACGTAGGCCTCGGTTTCGACGATGCGGCCGCTCATCCGGCCGGCGGGATGATCGTGCACCAGGGTCTTGCCGATCAGGAACCGCGCGAGGGTGGCAGTATCGGCGGGCAAATCGGTGCGGCGCAGGCGATGTGGCGGTCCGTCCATGGACCGCGATGATACGATGGCGGCCTCTTCATGCGCACAGCGCTCTACAACATCGCGTGCGTATGCCGCGCGATCATTTGTTCCTCGTCGGTCGCGATGACCCAGGCGGTAACGCCTGAGTCGGGGCCGGAAATCCGCGGCCCATGACGCGCGTTGGCGGGCGGATCGAGCGTGAGCCCGAGCCACAAGGCGTCGCGGCAAACGCGCTCGCGAATCGGTGCAGCGTGCTCGCCGATCCCGGCGGTAAAGACCAATGCATCGACGCCCCCCAACGCGGCCGCGAGGGAACCGAGCTCGCGCCCGATGCGATAGCAGAAGAGCTCGATCGCCTCGCGCGCATGCGGATGATCGGACTCCAGCAGCTCGCGCATGTCGCTCGATATACCCGACACGCCAAGGAGCCCCGAGCGTTTGTAGATCAAGGCTTCGATCGCGCGCGCATCCATGCCCCGCTCATCCATGAGGTACAGGAGCACGCCCGGATCGAGGTTGCCCGTGCGGGTGCCCATAGGCAGCCCGTCGACGGCCGTGAAGCCCATTGTCGTCGCCACGCTCCTCCCCGCCCGCATCGCACACATGCTGGCGCCGTTACCCAAGTGCAGGACGATCGTCCGCCCGGCGGCCGCGCGCGCATCGTATTGCGGCAACGCCGAGGCGATATATTCGTAAGACAGGCCGTGGAAGCCATAACGGCGAACGCCCGCGTCGGAAAGCTCGCGCGGGAGCGCGAATGCCCGCGCCACGGGGGATTGGACGCAATGAAAGCCGGTATCGAAGCACGCGATCTGCGGGATGTCCGGCAGACGCGCAGCCAGGATGCGCATTGGCAACAAGTTGTGCGGCTGGTGCAGCGGCGCAAGCGGCACAAGACGCTCCAGCCGGGCAAGCACTGCAGCCGTTACGCGTACCGGCGCAGCATAGTCGGAGCCGCCGTGGACAACGCGATGGCCGACCGCGGCGAGGCTCCCGCCGTCGGCGCTGGAACGCAGCCAATCGAGCAGAAACGCGATCGCGCCTTCATGGCCGGGCGGGCTCCCATCCGGCCACGCATGTTCGTCAACGACGGCACCGGTCGCGTCCTTCGCGCGAAAGCGCGCGCGGCCTTGAAGCTCCTCGAGGTTGCCCGCAACGAGCGGTGTGAGATCGGCGCCGGAGCCGAAGACGGAAAACTTGAGGCTCGACGAGCCTGCGTTCAGGACCAGGATCGCATCGCGCACTAGCGCACACCAAGCTTGTCGCGACGCGAGTGCGCGAGCAGCGCCATCACGGCCGCCGACGCCTCTCGGTTGCGCGCGCTGTCGGCGCGACTGGTCAGGACGATCGGCACGCGCGCCCCGAGCACGACGCCTGCGCTTTCCGCCGCCGCGAGATACGCGAGCGTCTTCGCGAGCAGGTTGCCGGCTTCCAGATCGGGGGCCACGAGTATGTCGGGGTCACCGGCGACCGGAGAATCGATCTGCTTGATCCTGGCCGCCGCCGCGCTGATCGCATTATCGAAGGCGAGCGGCCCATCCAGAATGCCGCCGGTGATCTGGCCGCGATCGGCCATCTTGCACAGGGCCGCCGCGTCGATCGTGCCCTGCATCTTCGGGTTTACCGTCTCGACCGCGGACAGGATCGCGACCTTCGGACGCTTCACACGGAGCACGTGCGCGAGATCGATGGCGTTCTGGCAGATGTCGCGCTTGGTGTCGAGATCGGGATAGATGTTGATCGCGGCGTCGGTGATGAGCAGCGGCTTCGGATACGTGGGGACATCCATTACGAAAACGTGGCTCACGCGGCGCGCCGTTCGCAAGTCGTTGGCAGGATCGATGACCGCGCTCATCAGCTCATCGGTATGAAGGCTGCCCTTCATCAGCGCTTCGACCTCGCCCGCGCGCGCCATCGCGACCGCCCGGTCCGCCGCGGCATGACTGTGCTCGGTAACCACGATCTTCACGCCGTCGAGACTCACTCCCGCGTCTTTTGCCGCCGCGCGAATCTTGGCGTCGGGACCGACGAGTATCGGCACGATCAAGCCCTTCGCAGCGGCTTCGAATGCGCCCAGTAGCGACTCTCGATCGCAGGGATGGACAACGGCGGTCGTCACCGCCGCTTTGCCCTCGCAGAGCTCGAAGATCGTCTGGAACGCGTTATAGCGGCGAAACGCGACGTCAACCTCAGCCATGCGCGGCACGGTGTAACTTTGTTCCGGGCATTCGACCCGCATCGAGCCTTCGGCAACGGTCTCGCCTTTCTGGTTGGTGCATCCGGCGTCGAGGACCAGTTGGCGTTCCTTGATCCGCTTCTCGCGCACGGTGATTTTCGCCGTCAGGACATCGTTCACCGTTACGCGCCCGTTGAAGCGCAGCGACTCCTCGAGGATCTTCGCGCCGGGCCCGGGGAGCTGTGTGCCAACAGCAGTGGCGAGCAAAACGCTGGCGCCTATCGAATGCGTCGAGAGTGCGCCACCGGGCCGCGCCGTCTGCCCAGCGCCCATCCGGTCGCCGGTCAGCATCGCCACCAGCTCGATGTCGGCGGCAGCAAGCGTGCGCGAATAACTTGCGCTATCGCCGATTGCGATCTCGTCGAAGCGCCGCGTGGTCCAGTTTGCCACGGCGCTACGCGAACTTCACTTGGCGGAGCCGCTGGTCGGGCGGCGGCTCAGCCAGCGGCGCGGAAATCGTCATCCGCCGAGGGCGGCTGAATTTAGCTGGGGATCTGACCATGGTCCGTCGGAACGAGGAGCGGCGGACACCGCTTCGCGGATGACCTTCGTCATTGTGCACCGTTCGCCCCGACGCTGTCGAAGTCCGTTTCCGAGCACGGTTCGAGTTGGACGGCCCAAGTGGCGAGGCGTTTCGGCGTTGACCATGCATGCTGCCCGGCGTAGATTGCAAGCGTACTGACGTGGCTGCGAATGCGAGTCCGGACCGCGCTGTGAGCAGCGAGAGGGGACCCGCGCGCGGAGCGCGTGGGGATCGAGCGTCCGCGAATCAGCGCCGGCCGCCGACACACGATGTTCCCACTCTGGAGCCGCGTGCAAGGAGGCGACGACGCGATGGCACCCTGCCCTGTTTGCTTCGAAAAACTCCGGCGCTCTTCCCTGCACTTCAGCGCGATTTCCGCCCTGAACCTTGCTAGGACCGCCGCGTGCGTGCTGACCGCGGCGGGTAGCCTTGTAGTCGCCGTCGCGCCCGCAACCGCGGCGGACACGGCGATCTACAAATGCTTCGATAATCACCTGGGTCTGGTCTATACCGACCTGCCCTGCAAGGACGGGGAG
>VBCS01000444.1 GCA_005888955.1 Betaproteobacteria bacterium | reverse complement strand
CGCATCCTCGCCGATCGCGACATCTCGATCGACGCCATGATCCAGAAGGAGCCGTCCGAGGGCGAGGACCAGACCGACATCATCCTGCTCACGCACCAGTCGATCGAGCGGCAGGTTACGGACGCGATCGTCAAGATCGAGGCGCTGGCAACTGTCCGCGGCAAGGTCGTGCGCATCCGGATGGAACAGCTCAATTAAATGACGATATGCGTTCTCGAGATGGCGCGTGCGAATGAATTCGCACCTACGAAGGACGCATCGCGGCCGGTGTTCGTAGGGCCGAATTCATTCGGCCAGAGGTATTGATGCGCTACGTCAGCACCCGCGGCGGCATGGAGCCGCAACCGTTTTCGGCAATCCTGCTCGAGGGTTTAGCGCCCGACGGCGGCCTGGCGGTGCCGGAGTCGTACCCGCGCTTTTCCGCGGCCGAGCTCGCGCGGCTGCGGCCGCTTTCGTATCGTGGGCTCGCGTTCGAAATTCTGTCGCGCTACGCCGACGACATCCCTCCCGCCGATCTCCGGGCGATCATCGATCGCACGTACACCGCGGCGACCTTCGGCAGCGACGAGATCACGCCGGTCACGACGCTCGAGCCGCGCCTGCATCTGCTGCGCGTCGCCAACGGCCCGACGCTGGCGTTCAAGGACATCGCGCTGCAACTCCTGGGCCGGCTCTTCGAGCATGTGCTGGCGAAGGATGGAATCACCTTGAACGTTCTCGGCGCGACCTCGGGGGACACCGGGTCGTCGGCCGAATACGCGCTGCGCGGCAAGCGGGGGATCAAGGTATTCATGCTCTCGCCGAAGGGCCGGATGAGCCCGTTCCAGACGGCACAGATGTACTCGCTCGCCGACGCGAACATTTTCAACCTCGCGATCGAAGGCGTGTTCGACGATTGCCAGGACCTGGTCAAGGCCGTTGCCGGCGACGCGGAGTTCAAGGCCCGCCATCGACTCGGCGCGGTCAACTCGATCAATTGGGCGCGCATTGCGGCCCAGATCGTGTACTACTTCAAGGGTTACCTCGCGGTGGCGCGGGGCAACGGGGAGGAGGTGGACTTCGCCGTGCCGAGCGGCAACTTCGGCAACATTCTCGCCGGCCACGTCGCGAAAGCGATGGGCTTGCCGATCCGCCGCCTGATCCTCGCCACCAACGAGAACGACGTACTCGACGAGTTCTTCAAATCGGGACGCTATCGCATCCGTACCGCGGGCGAGACCCTTTCGACGTCGAGCCCGTCGATGGACATATCCAAGGCTTCGAACTTCGAACGCTTCGTCTTCGACCTCGTCGGCCGCGATCCGGCCGTCGTACGCGAGCTCTGGGTCCAAGTCGTGCGCGACGGCGGGTTCGACCTCGCCGGCACGCCGTCTGAACGGCGGCTCGCCGAGTCGGGATTCGTGTCCGGCAAAAGCACGCATGCCGATCGCCTCGCCACGATACGACATGTGGCGGAGCGCTTTGGCGTCATCGTCGATCCCCACACCGCGGACGGCATCAAGGTCGGGCTCGAGCGGCGCGATCCCGGCGTGGCGCTGATCTGCATCGAGACGGCGCTGCCTGCAAAGTTTGCGGCGACTTCGACGTGCTGCGCGTCGACGCCGCGGCGGTCAAGGCGTACATCGCGGCGCGCGCGACCGCCTGACGATCCGGGGTGCTCTTGATGATTGCGATATCGTCCGTGAGGCAAGCCTCAATCGATTTGTCGCGCAATCTGCAAAGCGGATTGCGGTTGGCTTTCGGCCTGCCCGTCTCGCTGCTTGCGTTCCGCGTGAATGTGCGGCAGCTGCTGCTGCTCCTGTGCATCGACGTGCTGATCGGCGTGACGAACGACTATGTGCGTGCCGGCGCGGATCCGACGCTGTCGATGCACGCGATCGTGTACGAAGGTTTCGAAGCTGCCGCGCTGCTCGTGATGGGGGCGCTCCTTTCTGCTGCGTTCAGGCAACCGCATTTAAGACTTGCGGTGCCCGTCATTGTGCTCGCCAGCGATCCTGCGGCGGGCGTGCTGAACTTCGTCCTCGCACTTCCTGGCAATCAGGGCGCTGTTCTCGGCTACTCGCTGCAATGGCTGGGCTTCTGGCTCCTCGTGGCGTGGATCGCCTTCATCTACTGGCGTGCTATCGCGACCGCGCTGATGCCGCGGCAGCCACGCTTCTGGCTGCGGTCGCTCGCCGGCGCCGCGCTGCTGCTCGCGGGCGTCCCGCTGGCGATCTGGGCGTACCAGCCGTGGTTCTACGCCGCGCCGCCGGCGACGCTCCAGGGAACGCGGTATCCCAGCCCCGCTTCGGAAGCGGTTCTCATCAAGCAGCCGCAACTCCTGTACGAGGCGGTCACCGAGCTCGAGGACGAGCGGCCGCGTGTGACCGATCTCTACTTCGTCGGCTTCGCGCCGTACGCTGCGGAAGATGTATTCCGCAAAGATATGGAAGTCGCACGCGCTCTCTTCGATGACCGCTTCGACACCGACGGCCGCTCGATCGTGCTGATCAACAATCCGCGCACCATGCTCGAGGCGCCGTTCGCGACCGTGAGCAATCTGCGCGCGACGCTGTCCGCAATAGGCGACATGATCGATCCCGACCAGGACGTCGTGATGGTCTACCTGACGAGCCACGGCGGCCGCGACCACAAGCTCGCCGTCGAATTTCCGCCGCTGCAGCTCGAGGCGCTTGCGCCGGCGACGCTGAAGGAGATGCTCGACGGCGCGGGGATCAAGTGGCGCATCATCGTCGTATCGGCGTGCTATTCGGGCGGATTCATCGAGCCGCTGAAGGACGATTACACCCTCATCATGACCGCATCGGCGGCGGACCGGACGTCGTTCGGTTGCGGCAGCGAAAGCGAGGCGACGTACTTCGGCGACGCGCTATTCCAACACGCGTTGCGCTTCGAAGATTCGTTCGTCAAGGCATTCGAGCAGGCCAAGCAACGAATTGCGGAACGCGAGCGCACCGAGAAGCGCGAGTCTTCGAATCCGCAGCTCTTCGTCGGCGACAAGATGGCGGCAAAGCTGCCGAGGCTCGAAGCCGAGTTGCGGGCGCGGCGCTCGGGCGGCGCGATCTGATGGCCGTTCCCGCGACGTCGCCGCGTCCTCTCGCGGGCCTCAAGGTGCTCGAGCTGGGCCAGCTCATTGCGGGGCCGTTCGCGGGGAAAATCTTTGCCGAGTTCGGCGCCGAGGTGATCAAGATCGAGCCTCCGGACGGCGGAGATCCGCTGCGGCAGTGGCGCTTGCTGCATGACGGCACGTCGCTCTGGTGGTACGTCCAGGCGCGCAACAAGAAATCCGTGACGGCGAACCTGCGCTCTGCGGAGGGTCAGGAGATCGTGCGCCGGCTCGCGCGCGACGCGGATATCGTCGTGGAGAATTTTCGTCCCGGCACGCTGGAGAAATGGGGCCTGGGCTACGACGCGCTCGCGGCGGCCAACCCAGGGCTGATCATGCTGCGATTGTCCGGGTTCGGGCAGACCGGACCGTATCGCGATCAGCCGGGATTCGGCGCGGTCGGCGAGTCGATGGGCGGCATGCGCCACGTC
>VBCS01000439.1 GCA_005888955.1 Betaproteobacteria bacterium | reverse complement strand
GAGGATGCGGAAGCAACCAAGACACTCCGCGTGCGCTTGCGCGCGCAGCGGGTGGAGCTCCGCGCGATCCTGCTGGATGCCGAGGAGCGGGCGGGCTCCCGGCTGACGTTGCGTATCGCGCCGTCCGTGGCGCAACAACTCGGCGTTAGCGATGGCCGTCTCGTCGAAGTCGCGCGCGCCGATGGGCCGTCGCTCCTCGGCTGGGCCCGCATCGCCGCGGACGTGCCGGAGGGTACCTGCGCCCTTGCCGCTTCGGTGGCCTCTCTGCTCGGGCTCCGGCAAGACGATCGCATCGCCTTGCGGCCGGTCAATGATCAGCGACGGTGACGCATGACCCATCAGCTGATCGCGGGCGTCGATGTCGGAGGCACCTTCACCGATGTGGTGCTGTTCGACGCTCGCGCGCGCAGCTTGAGGGTGACCAAGGTGCCGTCCACGCCCGCCAATCAGTCGGAGGGCGTGCGCGTAGGGCTGCAAGTCTTGTTGCCCGATCTCGGTCGCCTCGACAAGCTGGCGCACGGCACTACTGTCTCCACCAATACGATGCTGCAGGCGAGCGGCGCGCGCGTTGCGCTGGTGACCACCCGCGGCTTTCGCGATGTTCTGGAAATCGGGCGCACGCGGCGCATGCTGCCCAGTCTATACGACACGACGTTCACGCGGCCGCCACCGCTGGTACCACGTCCGCTGCGCTTCGAGGTGAACGAGCGCCTCGCCGCCGACGGATCGGTGCTCATCGCTCTCGACGAAAGCGAGCTTGATCATATCGCGCACGCGATGCGCATGGCGAAGGCGGAAGCGGTCGCGATATGCTTCCTGCACGCGCATATCAACGCCACGCATGAAGCCCGCGCGAAGGAAGTGCTGCAACGCTCGCTACCAGGGGTGTGGATCACCACGTCGGCGGAAGTGGTGCCGGAGTTTCGCGAGTACGAGCGCTTCTCCACCACCGTCATCAATGCCTATCTGTTGCCGGTGATGGATCATTACATGTCGTCGCTGGGTGCCAGGCTCGGCGAAGCGGGGTATCGCGGCAAGGTTTTCACGATGTCTTCCGGCGGCGGGATCATGGATCTCGATGCCGCGCGCAGTATGCCGGTGCGCACGATTCTGTCAGGGCCGGCGGGCGGCGTTGCCGGCGCCTTGTGGATTGCCAAGGCCACCGACCTGCGCGATTTCATCACCTGCGACATGGGCGGCACCAGCACCGATGTTTGCCTGATCGAGAATCTCCAGGCAGCGTCCGTAAGCGAGACCGCCTTCGCCGGCTATCCGATCAAGGGCCGCGAGGTCGCCATCAATACCGTCGGCGCTGGCGGTGGCAGCGTTGCGTATATGGAGGCAGGGCGCACACTGCAAGTCGGCCCGCGCAGCGCGGGGGCGGAACCCGGGCCGGCGTGTTACGGCCGTGGTGGCACCGAGCCTACCGTCACCGACGCCAACGTGGTGCTGGGACGGCTTGGCCCGCGGCTGCTCGGTGGCGTAATACGGCCGGACTTGCAGCGCGCCACCGTTGTCGTAGCGGCATTGGCCGATCAGCTGGGCGTCGCCAGCGCCGAAGAGATGGCCGAAGGTATCGTGCGCATCGCCGTCGCCCAAATGGCCAATGCGATTCGCGAGATCTCGATCGAGCGCGGCTACGACCCTTCAGAATTCGTGTTGTTTCCGTTCGGCGGCGCCGGCCCCATGCACGCGGCGCAGATCGCCGAAGAGATAGGCATGGGCGAAATTCTGGTCCCGATATTGCCAGGCAATTTGTCGGCGCTGGGACTGCTCGCCTCCGATCAGCGCCACGAGCGCGTGCAGACTTTCATGACGCGACTGTCGACGCTGGATCGCGCAACTTTCAGCGCCGCGCTCGATGAGCACGTGCGCCGCGAAAGCGCTGAACTGCAGCAGCGCGGATTCGCCTCCGACGCCATGCGCTTCCAGCACGCGCTCGATATGCGCTATGTCCGGCAGGCATTCGAGCTGACGGTCGAGTTGCCTGAAGGCGTGCGCGAGCCGCAGGCACTGCGCCAGGTTTTTCTAGAGGCGTATACGCGCCACTTCGGACGCGCCGATGCTGCGGCGGAGATCGAGATCGTGAACCTGCGCACGACCGCGATCGGCCTCACCGACCATCCCGTCGTTTCGCCGGTGCGCGAAGCGGTGCGCCGGCTCGAGGATGCCGCGATCGGTGAGCGCCCGATGATCTCGGGCGGCCGGTCCTCCCCGGCCATCGTCTACGAGCGCGAACGGCTGCCGGTCGATGCCATGTTCGAAGGTCCCGCCATCATCGAGGAAGAAGGCGCCACCACCGTGGTGCCTCCGGGGTGGCGCGGACACCGCGACGCCAGCGGAAATCTGCGGCTGTCGGCGAACCCCTAACGGAAGGAGAACGCATGCGCCCGAACGCGATTCGACAGAAGCTTGCCCGCGGCGAGACGGTGATGGGGATGATGCATTTCACCGCGAGTCCGATGATCGTCGAAGTCATGGCGAGCGCAGGCCTCGATTTTTTCATCATCGATTTCGAACACAGCCCGATCGACATCACGATGGCAGCCCACCTGGTGCGCGCCGGCGATGCGGCGGGGATCGCGCCCTTGCTGCGCATTCCCGACGTCGACGCGGGCCTCGTGAAGAAAGTGCTCAATCTAGGGGTGCAAGGCATCGTGCTTCCGCACGGCACGCGAGAGAGCTCGGAAGCGCTGTTGCGCGCGGTGCGCTACGAGCCGGAAGGCATTCGCGGATCTTGTCCTGCGATCCGCCAGGCCAACTACGGCCCGCCCGACTGGAAGGAGTTCCAGACCGAGGCGAATCGCGAGATCCTGGTGATTCCGCTGATCGAAGATCCCGCGACCGTCGCTGACATGGAAGCGCTCGCTGCCATGCCCGGACTCGATGTCTTCTTTCTGGGGCCGTTCGATTTCTCGGTCGCCGCGGGTGTTCCCGGCGCCGGCTTCGATCACCCGATCATGGCGCAGGCGATCGAGCGGATGATCGCGATCGCTCGCCGCCACGGCAAGTACGTCATGACGTCCGTCGGCGACCGCATCGACACCGCGCTCGGACGCAGCCTGCTCGACAAGGGCGTGCGAATGATCAGCTACAGCGCCGACGCACTGGTATTCCGCCGTGCTTGCCAGGACATTGCGCGGCTCAAGCTGCCGGCTCGCTAGGGCCACCCATGATCCGGAGCGCGACACTCACGGGCGAACAGGCGAATCGCCGTCATCTGACGCTCGCCAACGGCACCGGCTATTGGCGGAGCGATCTCATTGTCTCCTCCGAGAGCGATTCCCCCGCGCCGCAAGCGTTTCTGATCCAACAGGACCCGAACACCGTGGTCCGTCCGCACTTTCATGTGCAGGACGAGTTCCAGGTGGTAGCCGAAGGCAACGGCACGCTCGGACGGCATGCGGTGGCACCGATCCATGTCCATTACGCGAGCCGACACACCGGCTATGGTCCCATTACGGCCGGCAATCGGGGATTGTCCTACTTCACGTTTCGCGCCGTCACGACGCCGCACGCGTATTTCCTGCCGGAGTCGCGCGATCAGATGCAAAATCTGCCGAAGCGCAATCTTCTCGGCCATACAGTCGCGCTTTCCGGCGCGGCGACGCTACGCGCCCGCAAGGAAGTAGCCATCGAGACGATCATCGAGCCGCAACCGAATGGCGTCGCGGCCTGGTTGTTACGACTGCCGCCGAACGCCACACGCGTCCCGCCCGAGCATGAAAAGGACGCCGACCGGTTCTATCTCGTTGGCGAGGGCGTGATGGTCGCGCGCAGCGAGCGATTACCGCGCTTCGCAACGGCCTTCGTCAGCGCCGCCGAACGCGACTTCGAGCTCGTTGCGGGCGACGAAGGTCTCGAGGCGCTCGTGCTGCGGTTTCCGGCGCACGATGGGAAATAATAAGCACGCCTCGAATGACGCAACACAACCCGATCAATGGCTATCACGGCTATTTGCGACGGATGCTGCGCATCCGCGAGCTCGCGCGTTTCGCGGCACGGACCATTGCGCGGACGTTGCCGCCGGGAGTCGTCGAAAAGGGCAGGGCCTGCCTGTTGTACGGAATGGAGGTGGCGTCGTATGCATGCGTGTCGATCAACCCGCGCAGGCTGCGCGCGCAGTCGCCGGTGCCGGCGCAGCGAGCAACTCACAATTGATGGAGCAAGAGGAATGGTGGTACCGGGCGGACGTGAAGTTACGTCAGCTCGTTGAATCACATTAATCGGCGTTCCTGAGGAGGCTTGCACATGAAATCGACAAGAATTCTGGTGGCAGCGGCGATGGCTGCATGCGTTGGCCACGCGGCGATCGTGTCCGCGCAGACCTTTCCCACGAAGGCTGTGCGTATCGTGGTCCCGCAGGCGCCGGGAGGGGCTTCGGATGCGCTTGCACGCATCATCGGTCAGCGCCTTTCGGAGCGTTGGCACCAGCCGGTCGTGGTGGAGAATCGGGCCGGGGCCGGCGGCCTCATCGGAACCGACGTGGTGGCGAAGTCGGCGCCCGACGGTTACACGCTCCTGCTCGCTTACGACGGAACTCACGCCGTCAATGCGAGCCTCTACAAGAGCCTTCCCTTTGACCCGCTGAAGGATTTCTCCGCGGTTGCGACTTTGGCGAATGTGCCGTTTGTCCTTGCGGTGAATGCATCGTCACCGACCAAGGACGTGCAGGAATTCATTGAGCGCGCGAAGGCAAACCCGGGCAAGCTGAACTACGGCTCGGCTGGAAACGGCTCCGT
>VBCS01000438.1 GCA_005888955.1 Betaproteobacteria bacterium | reverse complement strand
GGCGGGCAGCGCCAGCGGGTCGCGATGGGCCGTGCCATCGTGCGCGATCCCAAGGTTTTCCTGTTCGACGAGCCCTTGTCGAACCTCGACGCCAAGCTGCGCGTGGCCATGCGCGCCGAGATCAAGGCGCTGCACCAGCGCTTGAAGACGACGACGGTGTACGTGACGCACGACCAGATCGAGGCGATGACCATGGCCGACCGCATCGTGGTGATGCACGATGGGCGGGTGGAGCAGATCGGCGAGCCGTTGGAGCTCTACGATCATCCGAACAACCTGTTCGTCGCGCAGTTTATCGGCTCGCCGGCGATGAACATTGTCAACGGAACGCTGCGGCGAGCCAACGGCGCGGCTTACGTCGAGGCGGACGGCGGCGTGCGCTGGCCGGTCGGGCACGGCGCAGGTAGCGATGGCCAGGCAGTGGCCTACGGCGTGCGGCCCGAACACCTCACGCTTGGTGCCGGGGCCGATGCAGTACCGGGCGAAATCGTCGTCGTCGAGCCGATGGGCGCCGAGACCGAGCTCTTGGTGCAGGCCGGTGCCGCGCAAATCGTGTTGATGACGCACGGACGGCCGGCTGTGAATCCCGGAGACAAGGTCCAGCTCAACATAGACCCGGCGATGGTGCACGTGTTCGACCAGAAGACCGGTGCGCGCGTAACGGCGTGAATTCCCGGGCTAGACGCCGGAGCCGATAGCACCGAGGCGTTTTCCGCGCGCCGCAAACGATGATCGTGCTGCGTTAGTTCGGGGAGAGACAGCACTCGTCCGCGGACCGCGGCACTGCGATCCAATTCGCTTTCAAAAACCACGGGCAACATCATGAGCAAGAAGCCGTCGCAATCCAAACACCGCCTGCGCAGCACCGAATGGTTCGGCCGGCACGACCGCGACGGGCTGGTGCATCGCTCCTGGATGAAGAACCAGGGCATTCCTCACGACCAGTTCGACGGCCGGCCGGTGATCGGTATCTGCAACACCTGGTCGCAGGCCACACCGTGCAACGCGCATTTCCGCGAGCTCGCGCAGCACGTGCGCGATGGCGTGCTCGACGCGGGAGGCTTTCCCATCGAATTTCCGGTGATGAGCCTGGGCGAGACGCTGATGCGCCCGACGACGATGCTCTTCCGCAACCAGGTCGCGATGGACGTCGAGGAATCGATCCGCGCCAATCCGTTCGACGGCATCGTGCTGCTCATGGGTTGCGACAAGACCACGCCGGCGCTGCTGATGGGCGCGGCATCGTGCGATCTGCCGACGATCGGTGTGTCCGGCGGGCCGATGCTCAACGGCAAGTTCCGCGGCGAGGACATCGGCTCGGGCACGCACGTCTGGAAGTTCACCGAAATGCTCAAGACCGGCGCGATGGACGAAGCCGACATGGTTGACGCAGAGTCATGCATGTCACGATCCGCCGGGCATTGCATGACCATGGGGACCGCGTCGACGATGGCATCGATGGTCGAGGCCCTGGGGATGGGTCTGCCGACCAATGCGGCGATTCCCGCGGTCGACTCGCGCCGCCGGGTTCTCTCGCGCATGGCCGGACGCCGCATCGTCGCGATGGTGCATGAAGACCTGCGCATGTCGAAGATATTGACCCGCGACGCATTCGAGAACGCGATCATGGTAAACGGCGCAATCGGCGGCTCGACCAACGCCGTCGTGCACCTGCTCGCGGTCGCCGGCCGCATCGGAGTGACGCTTACGCTGGACGACTGGGACCGCCTCGGCCGCGAAATGCCGTGCCTCGTCAATCTGATGCCGTCCGGCAAGTATCTGATGGAGGACTTTTACTACGCGGGCGGTTTGCCGGTGGTGATCAGGGAAATCGGCAAGTACATCCACAAGCAGGCGCTGACCGTCAACGGCCGGACGATCTGGGACAACGTCAAGGATGCGGTCAATTACAACGAGGCGGTGATCACGCCGGTTAGCAAACCGTTCAAGCCGCACGGCGGAATCACCGTGTTGCGCGGCAACCTGGCCCCGCGCGGTGCGGTGCTCAAGCCGTCTGCCGCGACACCGAAGCTCATGAGGCACAAAGGCCGCGCCGTCGTCTTCGAAGATATCGATGATCTCCATCGGCGCATCGACGATCCGCAGCTCGACGTCGACGCCGATTCCATCCTGGTGCTGAAGAACTGCGGACCGAAGGGCTACCCGGGTTTTCCCGAAGTCGGCAATTTCGCGCTGCCGGCGAAGCTCTTGAAGAAGGGCGTCACGGACATGGTGCGCATTTCGGACGCGCGAATGTCCGGCACGGCGTACGGCACGGTCGTGCTGCATACGGCACCCGAGGCGGCGGCGGGCGGGCCGCTGGCGCTCGTACGAAACGGCGACTTGATCGAGCTCGACGTGGCGAAGCGCAAACTCTTGCTGCACGTCTCCGAGCAGGAGCTCGCGCGGCGGCGGAGGCAGTGGAAGGCGAGCAAGCCGCACTCGGACCGCGGTTGGGTGAAACTCTACTGCGATACCGTGTTACAGGCCGACGAAGGCGTCGACCTCGATTTCCTGGTCGGCAGGTCCGGCGCGAAGGTCGGCAGAGAAAGTCATTAACGCGGCGCGAGCCCGCAGCGTCGCCGGTCGCCCCACGCGGAGCGTGGGGATCGCGCGAGACGAGTCGACGCTTGAGGCCGACGCGTTTAGCTTGCGCTCGATGTGATTAGCGCAAGGAGGCCGAGGCGCGAGTCCGCTGCGATGGAACCCGCGCCCGCAGTACGCGGCAGTCGCGCGTGGCGTCAAGAGTTACCACCAACCGTGCACAACCGACGGGTCGCGTTCCAGCTCGCGCATCCGGTATTCGAGATCGCAGTGGTCGCTTGACTGGGCGAGATACGCCTCGCGGCGCAGGCGATCGCCTTCGGCGATTCCGGAGTTTAACCAGTCGAAAAAACGAGCAACATATTTCATAGCACTCCTTTGCGTTGTCGAGCGGCGCGCAATGCCGCGTCGAGTAGCCGGCGCGACCGCGCGTAGCTGCCGCCCACCCATTCGTCATCGAGATCTGGCGATTCCCGTGCGGTGCGCGCATCGTCGCGCGCGAACGTCCTCTCCACGCACCGCGCCAGCCACGAACGCTGCGCGTCTTGTTTTGCATGCGGGGACAGCCGAGTGGTTCCCAAGCCAAACGCGGTCAAGGCCGCCAGCAAATCGGGCACCGGAACTTCCTGCATCGGACGCCATTTTTCAGCCATCGCATCCCCTTCACTGCATTGCACATGAGCAAGGTAAGGACTCGTGCATTGAAAATCCAATCGCTTCTTCGAATCGCGCCGATCCGTTGAAGTGATTACACGTAACTCATTGTTGCAGCGTCCATTTGCTACAATGTAGCCGTTGATGGATTTCAATCGCCTCCGAAGTTTTGCCGCCGTAGCCGAAGCGGGCCATCTGACCCGGGCGGCGGAGAAGCTGCACATCAGCCAGCCGGCGTTGTCCGCGCAGATCAAGGCGCTCGAAGACGAGCTGGATCTCACGTTGTTCGAGCGCACGTCGACGGGCATGACGCTGACCGCCGCGGGCAAGCGCCTCCTGGCCGAGGCGGACAAGATCCTCGCCGCGAGCCAGACGTTCGAGGCCGAAGCGCGCGCGTTAAAGGGCGGCATTTCGGGCAAGGCGCGCGTCGGCACGCTTTCCGACCCTGCGTTCATCCGCCTCGGCGAATTCATGGCGGCCGCGCTCGAACGCTATCCTCTGCTCGAGATCGATTTCCAGCACGAGATCACCGGCGTGGCCATGCAGCGCGTGCGCGATGGGTCGCTGGAGGCGAGCTTCTACTACGGCCACATGCCTTATCCCCAGCTTGCGGACGTTGCGTTACGCGAGCTTGCCTACCGCATCGCCGCGCCGGCGGCATGGCGGGATCGCATACAGCACGCCGGCTGGCCGGAGATCGGCGAGCTGCCGTGGATCATGCCGCCGCCGGTGAGCACGCATCACCAGTTTGCGGCTGCCATGTTCCGCGAGCACGGCATCGAGCCAGCCAAGCTGATCGGCGCCGACGACGAGGCGGTCGTCAGCTCGCTGGTCGCCTCCGGCGTCGGCGTGGCGCTGATGCGCGAGGATGTCGCGCTGACAAAAGCACAGGTGGGCGAGGTCTGCCTGTGGCAGGATACGCGTATCGACACGACGCTCCGGTTCATTTATCTGCGCTCGCGCGAGCACGATCCGATCGTCCGGGCGTTGCTCGACGTGGTCAAGGCGTCATGGCAGGTGCGGCGTCATGGCAGGTGCG
>VBCS01000010.1:9744-10698 GCA_005888955.1 Betaproteobacteria bacterium | reverse complement strand
CGGCGCGAATCGAAGATCGAGGTGGAAATCCCGCGCGGCGATCCGCGCGCGGTAGCTGCCTTCGATGAGCTGCAGCGACCAATCTCCGATCCACACGTTGGTCGTGCCTTCGAGCGCAGCGGCGATGTCGAAGCCCGCGCGCGCGGCCCGCTGGTCATGGCGCAACCGTCCGTAGCGAGGATCGGCGAGCGCCCCGTGCGCAAACAAAAGCTGGCGTGCTGCGAACCGGCTCGGGGTTTCTTCCGCAACCCCGGGGCGATGGCGGAAGAAGGTGACCTGGAAGCCGACGGCGTTGCCGCTCGTATCTTCGAGCCAGCCGGTGACGTACCACCATTCGTTGCGAAAGGCGGGATGACTGCCGTGATCCTGCGGAAACTGCAACGGGTGCCCGGCCATCACTTCCGGATACGCCTCCGCTCCGCGAGCTGCGGCGGGGAGAAGCAGCAAAGGGCTCGCGAGGAAGGCACGTCGCTTCATTGTGATTGCCGCGGTCGACGACGATGGGTCACCAGTCCTCCTTTACGGCTCGCACGACGTCGTCGCTCATCGCCTTACGCCCGCTCGCCCAGGCAGTAAGCGTCGAAAGCGCGAGCACGACGAGCGCGGCCGCGGCGAGCGTCGCCCACGGAACCGAGACGCTCATGCCCCAATGGAACGATTGCCGGTTGACCACATGAATGAGGATAAGACTGATGGCCGAGCCCAAACCCAACCCGACGGCGAGGCCGATGCCGCTGACGGCCAGCCCTTCGCTGGCGAGCATTGCGCCGACCTGTCGCCGCGTCATGCCGATGTGCCGCAGCACGCCGAACTCGCGCCGCCGCGCCAGCACGAGCGCGCCGAAAGACGACGACAATCCGAGCAAGCCGATCACCACCGCGGCGAGCTCGAGCGCGTAGGTGACCGCAAACGTGCGGTCGAAGATCTTCAGCGAGAAGTCGCGAATTTCGCCGG